>NZ_SMKP01000301.1:0-7957 GCF_004349015.1 Nonomuraea diastatica | reverse complement strand
GGCGGGCGTTGTTCAGATCAGACGAGGTCGTTCCGCGTCGGCAGGGCTGGGGGGTGCTGTCGCCGCGGAGACGACCTCGTCTGCGTTTCCGGCTGTCTTCCGCAACGGTGCCGGCCTTCCCGGCCTGGTCGCCCGGCATGCCTCGCCGCGCAAAGAGCCTCTTTGCCGTACAGTCCGGATCATGATGGGGCACACGCATGCGATGACCGGGGCCATCGCCTGGCTGGGGCTGGCGCCGCCCCTCGCCGCACTGCCGCTGGTGAACGAGTCCACCCGGTTCGTGGAAACCGGGATCATGGCCACCGCGCTCAGTCCCGCCGAGTTGATCGCCGGCGCCATCATCTGCGCGGGCGCCTCGATGCTGCCCGACCTCGACCATCCGAGCGCGACGATCGCGCAGACGTTCGGGCCGCTCACGTGGGCGCTCAGCAAGGTCGTGTCATGGCTCGGCGGCGGCCACCGCGGCGCCACCCACTCGCTCGTCTTCGCCGTGGCCATCGGGTTCGGGGCACACTGGCTGGCCAACACCTATCCGGTTGGGCGCGACGTCATGGTCGTGCTGCTCATCGGCCTGGCGTTGCGCGCCATCGGCGTCGGGATCCCGGGCAACAAACTCGGCTCGATCATGATCAACATCGGCATGACCGCCGGCCTCTACGCCGTCTTCCTCTCTCTCGAGGTGGGCTACGCCTGGCTCGGGCTGGCCGTGGCGGTCGGAAGCTTCACGCACGTCGTCGGCGACTGCATGACCGAGCGTGGCTGCCCAGTGTTGTGGCCGCTGGGGGCGAAGTTCGTTCTGCCGTGGAAAATCGGCATCAAGACGGGCAGGAAGTTCGAGCAGAAGATCCTCGCGCCGATCCTGTCCGTGGCCATCGTCGGGCTGCTGTACTGGCGCCTGGCACCCGTTTAACTTGATGTCGAGATACTTTTCCAGATATCTTGATGTCGAGACACCTGCTGCGCGGCCACGAGTTAGGTTCACCTAACGTGCTTACTTGTTCGCGCGTGCGGCAGGATTTGGAGAGCGAACCCGACGCAGCGAGCGGAGTGGGAGCCCGACGAAGGAGGGATCCCGCGAAGTGAGTGAGGAGGGTAAGCGACCCATGAGCACGAGCGAACCCGACGCAGCGAGCGGAGTGGGAGCCCGACGAAGGAGGGATCCCGCGAAGTGAGTGAGGAGGGTAAGCGACCCATGAGCACGAGCGAACCCGACGCAGCGAGCGGAGTGGAGACCCGGCACCACGGGGGCCGCGAAGCGCGTGAGGAGCGGGGAGCCACCCGCAAGCCTGAAAGATGTCTGATGGAGGAGGCGAACCACCGTGTCCGCGAACAGCTTCGGCAGCCGTGACACGCTACGCGTCGGCGACGCGTCATATGAGATCTTCCGGCTGGACGCCGTCGAGGGCGCCGCGCGCCTCCCGTACAGTCTGAAGATCCTGCTGGAAAACCTCCTCCGCACCGAGGACGGCGCCAACATCACCGCCGACCACATTCGCGCGCTCGGAGGATGGGACCCTAAGGCGGCGCCGAGCGTGGAGATCCAGTTCACGCCCGCGCGCGTCATCATGCAGGACTTCACGGGCGTGCCCTGCGTGGTCGACCTGGCCACGATGCGCGAGGCCGTACGCGACCTCGGCGGCGACCCGGCCAGGATCAACCCGCTCGCGCCCGCCGAGATGGTCATCGACCACTCGGTCATCGTCGACTACTTCGGCCACCCCGACGCCTTCCGGCGCAACGTGGAGCGCGAATACGAGCGCAACCACGAGCGCTACCAGTTCCTGCGCTGGGGCCAGACCGCCTTCGACGAGTTCAAGGTGGTGCCGCCCGGCACCGGCATCGTCCACCAGGTCAACATCGAGCACCTGGCCCGCGTGGTCATGACCCGCGACGGGAAGGCCTACCCCGACACCTGCGTCGGCACCGACTCCCACACCACGATGGAGAACGGCATCGGCGTGCTCGGCTGGGGCGTCGGCGGCATCGAGGCCGAGGCCGCGATGCTCGGCCAGCCGATCTCCATGCTCATCCCGCGCGTGGTCGGCTTCAAGCTCAACGGCAAGCTGCCCGCCGGGGCCACGGCCACCGACCTGGTCCTGACGATCACCGAGATCCTGCGCAGGCACGGCGTGGTCGGCAAGTTCGTCGAGTTCTACGGCGAGGGCGTCGCGTCCGTGCCGCTGGCCGACCGGGCCACGATCGGCAACATGAGCCCCGAGTTCGGCTCCACCTGCGCGATCTTCCCGATCGACGGCCAGACCATCGACTACCTCCGCCTGACCGGGCGTACCGAGGAGCAGATCGCCCTGGTCGAGGCGTACGCCAAGGCTCAGGGCCTCTGGCTCGGCCCGGCCGCGCCCGAGCCGGAGTTCTCCGAATACATCGAGCTCGACCTCGCCACGGTCGTGCCGTCCATCGCCGGCCCCAAGCGCCCGCAGGACCGCATCGCCCTGTCGGCCGCCAAGACCGCCTGGCGTAACGACGTCCAGAACTACGCGGAGGACGGCGTCGACGAGGCGTCCAAGGAGTCCTTCCCGGCCTCCGACTCGCCCGCCTCCAACTCCACGGCCAACGGCGGGCGGCCGCACAAGCCGGTGCCCGTGACGCTGGCCGACGGCACCTCGTTCGCGATCGACCACGGCATCGTCTCGATCGCCGCGATCACCTCGTGCACCAACACCTCCAACCCGTACGTCATGCTCGGGGCGGCGCTGCTGGCCCGCAACGCCGTGGAGAAGGGCCTGACCCGCAAGCCGTGGGTCAAGACCTCGCTGGCCCCCGGGTCGCAGGTCGTCACCGGCTACTTCGAGCGCTCCGGGCTCCAGCCCTACCTCGACAAGATCGGCTTCAACCTCGTCGGCTACGGCTGCACCACCTGCATCGGCAACTCGGGGCCGCTCCTGCCGGAGATCTCCGAAGCCGTCCAGGCCAACGACCTGGCCGTCACCGCCGTGCTGTCGGGCAACCGCAACTTCGAGGGCCGGATCAACCCCGACGTCAAGATGAACTACCTGGCCTCGCCGCCGCTGGTGGTCGCGTACGCGCTGGCCGGCACCATGGACCTCGACCTCGAGACCGAGCCGCTGGGCGTCGGCGGCGACGGCGAGCCGGTCTACCTGCGCGACATCTGGCCTTCGCCGGAGGAGATCGCGGCCGTGGTCAACTCCTCGATCGGGCGCGACATGTTCGAGCGCGACTACGCCGACGTCTTCAAGGGCGACGCCCACTGGCGCTCGCTGCCGATCCCGACCGGCGACACTTTCGAGTGGAACCCCGACTCGACCTACGTCCGCAAGGCCCCCTACTTCGACGGCATGCCGCAGAAGCCGGAGCCGGTGGCCGACATCACCGGCGCCCGCGTGCTGGTCAAGGTCGGCGACTCGGTCACCACCGACCACATCTCGCCCGCCGGCTCGATCAAGGTGGGCACCCCGGCCGCCCAATACCTGAAGGCCAACGGGGTCGAGGTGAAGGACTTCAACTCCTACGGCTCGCGTCGTGGCAACCACGAGGTGATGATCAGGGGCACGTTCGCCAACATCCGCCTGCGCAACCAGATCGCCCCCGGCACCGAGGGCGGCTACACCCGCGACTTCACCCAGCCCGACGGCCCGGTGTCGTTCATCTATGACGCCTCGGTCAACTACGCCGCCGCGGGCACGCCGCTGGTGGTGCTGGCGGGCAAGGAGTACGGCTCCGGATCCTCGCGCGACTGGGCGGCCAAGGGTACGGCGCTGCTGGGCGTCCGCGCGGTCATCGCCGAGTCGTACGAGCGCATCCACCGCTCCAACCTGATCGGCATGGGCGTGCTCCCGCTGCAGTTCCCGGAGGGTGCCTCGGCGGAGGCCCTCGGCCTGACGGGCGAGGAGACGTTCGAGATCACGGGCGTCGAAGAGCTCAACAAGGGCGGCATCCCGCAGACCGTGCACGTCAGGGCCACAGCTTCGTCCGCGCACGAAGCCGGCGTCGAGTTCGACGCGGTGGTGCGCATCGACACGCCCGGCGAGGCCGACTACTACCGGCACGGCGGCATCATGCAGTACGTTCTGCGGTCGTTGCTCGCCAAGTGAACGTCCCGAGCTCCCGGCCGGTCATAAGCCGGTCGGGGGCGACGGAGCCCGGCTCGTCGCCGGGGTTGGGCGCGATCCTCACGCGCTCGTTTCGGGGGAACCACCCGACACACTGAGAGCCGTCCGGCGGAACACCCTCCGCCGGGCGGCTCCTCGCCTCTGGGGCCGCCTACCGTCCCGGAAGTACGCCGAAAAGGGACACTTGCCCCGGAACCACGCGGTAGGCTCGATCTTTAAGCGTGATCTTGCGGTTCGTCACAGGCTTGTGCAAGCCTTCTGCCGCTGCCCCCGACGCGACGGAGAGATTCATGGCCGAGGCACCTGAGGGTCCGCAGACACCCCAGCCGATCACCACCGCCGACGTGTGGGATCTCAAGGCGAATCCCGACCTGCTGGACACGCTGGCCACCGCATGGGGAAAGGTGAAGTCCAAGGCGAGCTCCGCCGAGGGCAAGGTCAACTCCGCCGCCCACACCGTGTTCTCCGAGGAGCACTGGACGGGCGACACCGCCACCTCGTTCAACGACTACCGCAAGAAGCTCACCCAGGACGTCGAGCTGTTCGCCAGCAACGCGGAGGGCATCGCCAACGTGCTGACCCTCACGGCCAGCACGCTCCGCGTCCAACAGGGGCTGCTCGACACCGAGCGCGAGAAGCTCAACGGGGTGCCCTCCAGCGTCGGCGCCGACGGGCAGCTGACCTTCCGGCCGCGCGACTCCGAGCAGGCCACACTCGTCTCGGGCGCGATCAGCGCGGCCAGGGAGATCCGCGGGCGGGTGGACGAGGTGCTCGACGAGCGTCGCGAAGACCTCGCGTTCTACCAGATGCAGCTCGACGCGATTGCCGAGCAGTGGCGGCCGCGTTCTGTGCGCCTCATCAACCTCAACATCGGCCAGGGCGCGGGCAACGCGCCCGGCGACTCAGGCGGCACCGACTCCGACGAGCTCGACGACATCGCCCAGGTGATCGCCGACGAGAACGCCGACATCGCCACCCTGCAGGAGGTCTTCGAGGTGGACATGGGCTCCCTGGAACGCGAGCTCGAGGAGCGCACCGGTGACGAGTGGGACGTCACGTTCGGGGAGGCGAGCAGCAAATACCAGGCCAGCGACGACTGGCCCATTCTCGGCGACCGCCCGTTCTCCCCGTTCGGCAACGCCGTCCTGGTGCGCGAGGGCGAGGTCATCCAGGCGACCGGCGACACCGACAACATCAAGCTCGACGTCGACGGCGGCAGCATCACCATGCCGGCCAACGGTCCCGGCGAGGGCAACGCCGAGATCGAGGACGGGGAGGGCCGTTCGGCCGCCGTGGCGGAGGTCGAGATCCAGCCGAGGTGAGCGCCGGCCTGGTGGCCCGCCCCGCGGGTCACCAGTTGGGCAGCTCCACGTCGGCGCCCTGGCCGCCCGTGTGGTCGGAGGTGCCGTTGTCCGTCAGGGTGGGCGGCTCGTTGATCGGCAGGGCTGGCGAGCTGATGACGTGGTCGATCGGCTTGTCGCCCACCGGGGAGGTGCCGACGGGCTCCCCCTCGTCGTTCACGCCCCGCGAATAGACCGAGTAGCCCTCGTCCTGGAAGCTCTCGATCGCCGCGCCGGAGCCCGTGCCCTTGTAGTTGTCGCCGTCGAGGGTCGGGGCGTTGAGGTCGGCGCCCAGCAGCGACGGCCCGCGGTTCATGGCCTCGTGCAGGGTGTCGATCTGGCCGGAGCGCACGTAGTCGTCATATTCGTGCAGGCCGTGGCTGTGGACGTGGGCGCTGTAGACGTCGAAACCCTTGGCGGCGTCGGCGAAGAGCCGGTCGGCGATCTCGTCGTCCAGCGTCTCGAACGCGGTGACGACCTTGCCGAGCCTGGTCTCGTCGGAGTCGAGCACGCCGATGAGCACCTCGGACAGGTCGTCGGCCGACGACACGAGGTTGGCGAGCGCGGACCCGACCGGGGCGGCGTTGTCCGTGTCGCCGAACGCGTTGGAGCCGGGGACCGTGGGCACGGGCACGTAGGGGACCGCGTCCGGGCTTTCCGACAGGGCCCTGCGGCCCCTTTCCACTTCTTCGCGCGCCTTGCCGACCTCCCTGGCCAGCTCTCTGACGCGGCTGAATCGCATGCTTGCCTCGTCGCCCATGAACGCCAGCGTAGACGAAGGATCACCGGGTTGGTGACCGGGTCGTCCCTTTTCACCCCGAGACCGCAGCCGGGGCCGGGTGAAGACCCTGCCGGCAGCGCTTTCGGCAGGCTTGGCGGTCAGGCGACCCTGGTGGCGGGAGCCGACCAGGTGTCGCAGGCGGCGGAGGAGACGGCCGCGTAGCCGCGCTTGAGCCAGTAGACCCGGCTGGCGCCCTTGCCATAGGTGCGGTGGCCGTCGTCGTCGCCGCTGGCCCGCGTCGCGTCGAGCAGCGCCGCCCAGTCGGCCTCCGAGCGGGCCAGGGAGTGCCAGACACTGCCCAGGAACACTCCGGACAGGCAGTCGGCCTGGAGCTCGTAGCGGCGCTTCAGCTGGTCCTGGTGCGTCCGATCGGCCCGCGCCCTGGCCTCGAAGGAACGCCGGATGTCGAGCAGACTCTGCAGGTGGTGACCGTACTCGTGGGCGGCCACCTTGAACGGGTAGAGGTCGGTCCTGTTCTCGAGCCACCGGCCGGTCAGCGGCATGACCACCGTGGCGCGCTCGGTGCAGTAGAAGGCGTCGGCGTACGCGGGCCAGCGCATCCCGCACACGGTGTTGGCCGGCTCCTCGGAGTAGCGGACGACGGGCTTGCGGAACGTACGCCCAGCCCGCTCAAAATACGCCCCCCACGACTTGCCCAGACATTTCATGACCGTCTGGAGATACTCCCTGGTGCGCGGGAGCCGCCTGAGATGATCGGCGTTTCGGGACAGGGCGTCGCGGCCAGCCTGCCCGCCTTCTTCGGGAGGGCCGGTGCCGCCTGGGCGGATGTGGCGGGCAGACAGACGGACGCCAGGATCGCGGCGAGGGTCAGGACACGCGTCAACGGGAGGGATCGCACGATCGGCAGCTTTACGATCTGCGACATGTGGCACGATGAGAGTGCCGCCCGGCGAAGCTCCTTTTCGCCGGGCGGCATGCTCATATCATCCGCTTGAGCACGGTGACCGCTTCCGCGACGACCTCTTCTGGAGCGGTGCCGACGAAGAAGTCAAGCCTGTCCGGTGAAATAGCGCGGATCTGCTCGATCATCGCCCAGCTTGTCTTGGCCAACCCGGTTCCGTCGCGGCCGATGCGGACGTGTGTGAGATAGCCACGCTCCCGAGTGGTCAGCGGCGCGGCGAGAATGAGCCCGAGCCTCGACTGGTTGAAGCGGTCGTTGCTGACGATCAGCGAGGGACGGTCGAAACCCTGCTCGCGACCGGTCGGACTGCTGAATCTGGTGAACCAGATATCACCTTGCGTTAGTTTCATCTTTCTCCTCGGGGAACGTGATCAGACCGTCCCACTCGGGCGCGATCCGGCGGGAGCGGGGGCGTGGTCCAAGCACGAACTCGCGTTCGGTGAGGTAGTCGGCCCATCCTTCGGGATCTTCACGCTGTGTGTGCTCGATCTGCTCGTTGACGGTCTGCCAGAACTGCTTCTGTTCGTAGTCGGCGATGGCGTTGTGCAGCACCTCGGTCATGGTTCGGCCCTCCTGGCGGGCGATTCGGGCTAGCCGATCTCGGGTCGTGACGCTGACGCGTATCGTCGTCGCAGCCTTAGACTTCATGCTCATACTTTTGAGGCTACGTCCGCGTCGCGGAAAAGAGTACACCAGCTCGTCACTCTCGTAGGCTGAATGGCAACGGAGAGTAAAGGTGGTTGACTCTTCTGCATGACTGATACGGCATTTCTGCTGCTTGTTGGAGGTCTGGCGGTTTTCGCGGGCGCGATCGTCCAGGGCGGGG
>NZ_SMKP01000300.1:0-8004 GCF_004349015.1 Nonomuraea diastatica | reverse complement strand
CACCCGGCGCGACAGCCGGGCCGATGCGCTGACCACCGCCCGGATTCAACCCTCAGCCGGACCGCTCAGCCGACCAATCCTCGGTCATGAAAGATCGAGGCTAGTAGTTTTTTATCTATAGTCGTAGTACTGGTTGGTTTCATAGGGAAGGTGCAGCTGTGCGGCGACTCAGCGTCCCAGGCCGGATCCCTTTTCCTGTTGAGGGCCATCTTCGACTTGGCGATCTCCCCCATCACCGCGACGCGATCACGGTGAACTCGCGGTATCTGAGCCGGGCGGGCAAGCCGTGGTTCCCCATCATGGGCGAATTCCACTACGCCCGCTATCCGGCAGCCGAGTGGCGGGAAGAGCTGCTGAAGGTCCGGGCGGGCGGAGTGACCGTGGTCGCCACCTACGTCTTTTGGAATCTGCACGAGGAAAACCGAGGCTCCTTCGATTGGAGCGGCGACCGTGACCTGCGGCGTTTCGTAACCACTTGCGCCGAGCTGGGGCTCGACGTGGTGATCCGGATTGGACCATGGGGACATGGGGAGTCGCGCAACGGGGGCTTTCCGGACTGGGTGCTCGACGTGGACTGCACGCCACGAACCGACGATCTTCGCTACATCGAGCTGGTCCGGCCGTTGTTCAAGCAGATCGGGGCTCAGCTCGCTGGTTTGACCCGCCGGCATGAGGGTCCAATAGTGGCGGTTCAGGTGGAGAATGAGTTGTACGACCAGCCGGAGCATCTCGTCACGCTCAAGGGCATCGCCAAGGCGGCAGGCATCGACGCTGCGTTGTGGACCGCCACCGGTTGGGGGCACGCACAGCTTCCGCCGGATGAGGTGATTCCCTTGTTCGGCGGTTATCCGGAGGCCGCGTGGGACACCGCTCATGACGGCTGGCCACAGCAGAGCCGGGCCCATTACTTCTTCGGCCCTGGCCGAGACGACGACTCGATCGGCGCGGACCTGCGGACCACTGCGGCGGCCACTTCCGCTGAAGGCCATCTTGCGCGCTACCCGTTCGCCACCTGTGAACTGGGCGGCGGCATGTACACCTCCTATCACCGCCGCCCCGTCGTGGCGGCCCGCGACATCGCCGCCCTGGCGCTGGTCAAGCTGGGCAGCGGGTCGGTGTGGCAGGGCTATTACATGTACCACGGTGCTTCGCAAAAAATCGGCGCGCTGTCGACTCTGCAGGAATCGCACGCCACCGGTTACCCCAACGACTGCCCGGTGATCAACTACGACTTCCAGGCCCCTCTCGGCGAGTACGGCCAGTTCCGCGACTCCTACCACCACCTGCGGCTCCAGCACTTGTGGCTCGCCTCTGACGGACCGGAGCTGGCGACCATGACGCTGGCGATGCCGGCAGGCGCGCCGGAAGACACCACGGACCGGCGGACGCTGCGCTGGTGCGTGCGCTCCGACGGCCGCTCGGGGTTCTTGTTCGTCAACAACCACCAGCCCGTCGAGACGCTGCCCGCCCATCACGACGTGCAGTTCGCCGTCGCGCTGGACGGTCGCGAGCTCGTCGTGCCGAGCGAGCCGGTGACCGTGCCGTCTGGGGCGTACTTCGTCTGGCCCCTGGCCCGCCCGATCGGCGGCAGCCTGCTGCTGACCGCGACCGCACAGCCGATGGGCGTGCTCGACGCCGACGAGCCGGTGCACGTCTTCAGCCAGACTGCCGACATCCCCGTGGAGCTCGTCTTCGACGCCGCCACTGTCACCGAGGTCGAAGGCTCCGCAGCGGTGGAACGCACAGCAGGCCTTCTCGTGGCCACGGATCTCACGCCCGGCTGCGGCTGCCTGCTGCGAGTGCGCGACACCTCCGGCGGATGCGCAGCCGTCCTGGTGCTGGACGCCGCCAGTGCGCTGACCGCGGCCCGGGGCCGGCTGTGGGGAGCCGACCGGCTGGTGTTGAGCGGGCAGCCTACGGTCATCGAGGACGACCGCCTGGTGGTCTACGGCCAAGGCCCTGACGTGCGGATCTTTCCGGTGCCGAACAGCGCGACCCGGACCGACGGCGTGTTCGGCCTGGTGCCGTTGCCCGCACCCGTCGCACACGTGCCCGAGGTGAAGGTCGAGGCTGTCAGGCCGGCCGGCCCTGTCCGGCCTCCGGTCGTCGACTTCGCATCCGGGCGGGCCTCCGCGCCCACCGCGGCGGACTTCGATCAGGCCGCCGTCTACCGCGTCACCATCCCGGAAGACGCATTCACGGGTGAGGAGGAAGTGCTGCTTAGGCTGGACTGGGTCGGTGACGTGGGCCGCGCCTACATCGGCGGTCAGCTGGTGGCCGACCAATTCTGGTACGGCCCGGTCTGGGAGATCGGGCTGCGCCGCTTCCACCAGGAGGTTCTGCAGCACGGGCTGGAGTTGCGGCTGCTGCCGCTGCGGGAGGGTGCTCCTGTGTTCATCTCCCCCCAGGCGCGCCCCGCCACCTATCCCGATGGCAGCATCCTGGAACTGCGCTCGGCCACCCTGATCCCGATACGCCGCACCATGATCACCGCCGACGAGTGGTGACCACGCTCGACGAGGCGCTGGCCACTGCCGATCATCGCCATCATCAGGGCCGCCGGCTCTCACCATCTCATCTCCTCGATGGAGGCCCTCGTCGGCAGCGGCATCCACGCGATGGAGATCACCATGACGACGCCCGGCGCGGTCGAGGCCATCCGGCCACCAGCTGCCGAACCGGCACGACAGGAGCGCGGCAGAAACAGCGACGTTTACCGCGGCACGTCACAAGTCCGGGCAGGAGAACTGGAACTCGCGCGGCACGAACCCGGCGGTGCCGGCCCGCTCGGGTGCGCCGCGCCACCGCCATCCGGCTTCTGTGTCAATTCTGCCCGTGTTGCTGCGTGGGACGTCGGGGCCCCGGACAACTGCCCGGCCTCCGCTCAGCGCTTCCGCCAGTGCTTCCGCTCAGCTCTTCCGCTCACTCAGGACGCAGAACTCGTTGCCCTCCGGGTCGAGGAGGGTCACCCAGTGCTGCTCGTCCTGCACGGTGTCGGCGCGCCAGGCACCGAGGGAGAGCAGCCGGGCGACCTCGGCCTCCTGCTTCGGCCTCCGCGTCTGGTACGTCACCCCCTCGCGCGGACGGCGCATGGCCGCCGCATCCGCCTGTACGGTGAAGGCCTCGGCTTGAAGCATGAACAGGTCCACGATGGTGCGCTGTTGTTCCGCCACCACCTGGTCAAGGCAACCGGTGGCGACCGTGATCTGCGCCGGTTCGGCCGGCCCGAGGACCTGCGGCCAGCGTCAGAAGCGGCCGCGCGGCGCTTCCCGAACGTAACCCCCTAAAGAAAGGCGCGGAACGCTAGGAGGGATAAGGGCGGCCGTCGCGAGCGGCCTCAAGCTGAGCACGGGTGAGCACCGTCCCCGTCACCCAGGGGCGGGCAGTGAGCGCGTCGAGGCCGTCGGGTGCGCCAACAGGGCCGGTGGCCGCCGCAGCGGTGATGTCATCGAGCAGCCGGCTGAGGATGACGGCCAGCGCTCCTGGACCGCCGCCTGAGTAGCCCCAGGACAGGCCGTATCCGGCGCTGCGCGGGATCGGGTAGAGGATGCCGTCGGTGGTGCGGACCCAGATCGGCCCTTCCAAGACCACCTGAGCCAGCGGCGCGTGAGCGGGCAGCCGTTGCGGGATGGCCGCAAGGTATCCGCCGTCAGCCAGGCGGATCACCGGCGCGTCGGTTTCCGGGTCAAGCAGGGTGTGGCTCGCTTCGCGCAGCGGGTCCAAACGCTCGAAGGAGGCGTTGCGCTCAGCGGGCACCAGGCGGGCCACCCACTCGGCGCCGCACCGGGTTGCCGGGTCGATGTTCTGGGGCTGGCTGGCGGGGAAGTCTTTGCCGCCGTCCCACATCAGGGCTTGTTCGACGCAGGCGGCGGCGAGGGTGTCGTCGCGGCGCAGGATGTCGAGCCAGCCCGCGCGGCGTATCGGCTCGTCCAGGTCTTCGCGGTCTGTGTCGGGTACCGGCAGAGGGCTGGCGGCCACGGTGGTGGTGCCGGGCCGGATGCACTTGGCCAGGATTTCAAGATCTTGCTGGGCGTCGGCGCTGGCTTGGGAAAGGTCGGTGCGGGCCAGGTTGAGCAGGGTGTCGCGGGCGGGGCCGGAGTCGGTGAGCAAAGCCATCTGCAGAAGCGGCTGAATGTCCAGGCTGGGCAGAGCGGGAGCGACGACTGACGGCGCTGCAGGCTTCCAGGCGGTGATGAGTGCCGGGTCGCGCAGCGTCGAGGGCCAGTAGGGCAGGGGCTGCCCGAGCACGGCCGACAGGTGCGCCCAGGACAGGCCGCCGGGATTTTCCTCCGGCTGGCCGGGCAGCAGTCCCTCGATGTCTGGCCCGTCGATGCCGAAGCCGCCGCTGACTATGACGATCGCGGACGCGTGGTGGAGCAGCTCGGCGTCGTGCCGGACGCGGCGGACGATGTCGATCTGGAATCCCGGCTCGGCGTAGATGAGGTAGAGCGGGCCGGGGACGGGATCGAAACGGAGCGCCACCGCCTTCTTCAGCCTCACGGCGCCGGTGAAGTCGGCGGGCCGGCTGGCGCGGGGCCAGTGCGTGATCTCGATATGGGGAGCGAGGGCCGGGTCGAACGCGACCGCCCAGGCGAGTACGTCGGCTGCTCGCCAGTGCGGCTGGCCCGCATCGTGACCTGCTGGTTCAGCGAAGACGCCGGACCGTATCCAGGTACGGACCTTTCGCGTTGGAACGCTGAGCAGCTCGGCGCATCCTGCCGCGTCCAGAAGGGTCCCGCGCATCACACGCTCCAGGAGGGAGGGAGAGAAGGTCGTGACTTCTCGGATGGCCATTAGTGTGACCGCTGCCACTGACGTTTTCCGGCTGGGGCACGAAGGGCTCATGCCAGTAGACCAAGATCCCTGGACGCGGTAGCGGGAGTGCCGCTGCTTCTCCGGGGGAGGCGCTGACTGGAGGCGCTCAGATTCACTCATCAGCGCAGTTCAACAGGTTTCTAGGGCGGTTATCAGGTGCGACAGTGTGTCAAGAGGTTCTGTTATTCGGTAGACGACCTCCGATCCGGCCGCCCGGCGGAGCGCGCCAGGCATAACGCGACGGCATGGCCGAACAGGCGCACCACCCGTTCCTGGACTTGAGCAGGGTCGTGGGTGCCGCTCGACGAGGACCTGCACGAGGACGCCACGGATGGGCTGCTGGACTGGCACGTGGCCCATCCGGATCACGGGTTCGACCACCTGAGCGATCACGATTTCGGCGCCGCGGGCTTGGCCATTCCGCCGTATGTCCGCTGGACCGACATCTATGGAAGGCTGTCAATCCTGGACGAGCGCAGCGGAGGTCGCTCCCGCTTCAATCACGAGTGCCTCGCCGTGGTGCAGGCGGTCGCGGCCGGTGCGCCGTTGGACGACGCGGTGGCCGCGAACGCCAAGCGTCTGGGGGCCGGCCGCCGGATGGCACTTGGCGATATCGTGCTGGTTGCGCTTTCGCTCTACCGCAAGGGGCAGAGTAGGTGGTGCTCCTGCGTTCTACCTGGGGTTGTCCGGGCCGCCGATGATGCGGTGAATGGTGGAGCGTCCGACGCTGTACTCGGTGGCCAGGTCGGCGAGGGAGACCTCGCCTTCGGCGTGGCGGCGGCGGATGGAGCGGCGGGCGGATTCGGGGAGTTGGGGCTGCTTGCCCTTGAGATTGCCGTCCTTCTTGGCCAGGGCCATGCCTTCGTGGGTGCGCTGGTGCCCGATGTTTGCTTCGAATTCCGCGACCATCGCGAGGGTCTGCAGGAAGAGCCGGCCGAAGGGGTCGCTCCAGTCGTAGACGGATGCGCCGAGGCCGAAGTGGACGCCGCGGCTGGACAGGTCGGTGAGCAGGTCGTTGGCTTCGGCCATGTTGCGGGCGAACCGGTCGAACTTGGTGACGGTGAACACCGTGCCGTCCCACACGGCGGCGAGGGCCTGTTCGAGGCCGGCGCGGTTGCGGCCAGTGGTCCCGGAGAACCCGCGGTCGATGTAGATCCGGTCTTGCGGCACGCCGAGCGTCAGGAGCTGCTCGGTCTGGATGATGACGTCTTGTTCGTCGGTGGAGCAGCGCGCGTAGCCGACCCGGGTCCCGTTCACGCGTTCAATGTTCCGGTTAGGGGGCCTTCACCGGAACAGTTCGCGAAACACCTATACGGAACACCCCGACCTGGTTGTCCATCCGGCCCGTGTCGCTTCTGAAGTTCTCTGCGCTGATTCCCGAGGTCGTCTTCAAACTGACTGATCTGAACGCGCCTTGCTCATCCGAGCTTCGCGGTACGCCGTCGCCGACGCTCTCCGCGACGCCCCCAGACGGAGCTGACGACCCGCCCGCCCTGTGACACCCGACCAATCCCGCCCCGGCCTCCGGGCCCACTTGATTTTCAGGACGCGGGTTGCCGGGAGCCCTGGTCGCTTCGGTGTCCTGTCGGTTCCTGTAGGGCGATCGCCGCGTCGTTGTCGGAGACGTCGTCCGCAGTAATCCGTTTGTGTAGCAACACAGCCCGCTGTCAGTATGAAGGCCCATGCGTCACCCTCTTGACACGCTGGACTGGCCGATTTCCACCGAGCGGCTGCTGTTGCGCCGGGCTGCCCCCGACGACCTGGACGCGACCTGGGCCTTCCGGCAGCTGCCGGAGACTCACGAATGGGTCGCGGCCGCCACAGAGACCTACGACGACTACCGTGAGCGTTTCCTCCGCGAGGAGCGGCTCGTAGACCTGCTCATCGTCGAACTGGACGGCCGGGTGATCGGCGACCTGACACTGAAGGTCCAGGACGGTTGGGCCCAGGAAGAGGTCGCTGACCAGGCGGAAAGCGTCCAAGGAGAGCTCGGGTGGACGCTCGATCCCTCCTATGGAGGCAAGGGCTACGCCACCGAAGCGGTGCGCGCCCTCATCGACATCTCCTTCAAGAGTCTTGGCCTGCGCCGCCTGCACGCGGACTGCTTCTACGACAACGAATCCTCGTGGCGGCTGATGGAGCGGGTCGGGATGCGCCGCGAACAGCACACGGTGAGAGACTCGCTCCACCGCACCAAGGGATGGCTCGACGGTCTCTCGTACGCGCTCCTGGCCGAGGAATGGCCCGCTCACGAGTGATTACGGCGGAGACGCTTGGGAGCCCTCGCCGGGACGAAGATCACGCTGTCACTCATACACGCGGCCGCTCTCCTGCCGGCGCTGCGGCTGGAACCCAAGGACGCCACTGCGCCGGCACGGCTCAGTGCGTGGGGTGAAGCGCGGTGAAGGACATCCGGCCCGCCCGTCGTCGTTGGCGTCCGGGGGTGAGCCAACGCTATGCGCGTGTCCCGTCTCAAATGATCTTCTTTGGTTGCAACGCGCTGACCAGGGCGTATGGAATGTAGGTGAGACGGGGATGGGGTCGGATTCTCGGTGAACACGTTGGGTCTTGTCACTGTTTGCCTCCTTCATGGCGTGCGGGTTTGAGCCCATCGTCACGTGATCGGCACGGACAAGCCCCGACCTGGCGGGGCGTACGTCAAAAAGGGCCTGTCCGGCTACCCACCGCAGCGTGAAGTCCTGCGTGAGTGGCTGTTCGCCCAGCGCGGCATCGGGTGAAGGCACTGGCTTGCAAGCCGCTGGTGCGATCGGCCTGTATCGGGCTATCTGACCGGTGAATACGGGGCATCCGGGCCCCAGATCGCGTCGGCGCAGCACCGGGTGACGGCATCGCGTGCCGATTCACTGGCACCACCGGGACGCGCCCTCGGGTGGGCAGCGCCGGGCGCCCTCAACGCGGGTTGGTCTGGGGCGCCCGGCTCTGGCTCAGTCGTCCTCGGGCTCGGACGCGTCGCCCTTGCCCTCCTGCTCGCTCTGGTCGCCAGCCTGGTCCTGCTTGCCCTGCTGGTCCTCGGCCTCCTGACCCTGCTCGTCCTGGCCGTCCTCGGCCTCGGCGTTCTTGCCCTGCTCGTCCTCCGTGGCGCCCTCGTTGGGCTCCGCGCTCTCCTTGCCCTGCTCGGGCGTGGCCGTCCCGTTGTCGGCGGCCTGCGTAGAGGTGGGGGTGGGGGCG
>NZ_SMKP01000299.1:0-8071 GCF_004349015.1 Nonomuraea diastatica | reverse complement strand
GTCCCTAACACCGTCGCGCACGACCCCGGTACTTCGGAGAGAAGTGTTCCACATGGGCAAGATCGCGATCCGCGCCTCCATCGCCCTGCTGGCGGCGGGGGCCTTCACCACCGTCGCCGCCGCCCTGGTGATGCCGAGCCGCTGGGAGGGGCAGCCGCTGACCCTGCGGGAGTCGCTGATGGCGGGCACACCGGCGATCGCATCCAATGTCGGTGGAATTCCAGAAATCTTGGGCAAAGCTGGGATTCTGGTCGCCTATGGGGACGTGGAGGGGCTGCGGAGGGCCGTACGGAAGTTGCTCGCAGAACCGGGAGCTGCGGAGATGCTCGCCGCGGAGGCCGAGCGGCGGGGGCGGGAGATGCCCGGCGAGGACGACGCCGTGCGGAGTGTGCTGTCCCTCTATGGAGGCGAAGATCCCATGGATGGTTAGGCGGGCTCAGTGCGCTCTCGTATACTGCCTGGGTTAGGGAGGGGAGTATCCCTTCGCGACAGCCTCGTCATCACGGTGCAGCCCCGCTCCACGGGGCCCCCGGGGCTGCCGGTCCGCAGGTGACGCGGGCGGGAGAGACCTCCGGCAATGATTGGTGTATGCCGGAGGCTTTGAGTGAGCGTACCCGCGTGGGCCTGGATCGCCGTGATCGGCGGTCTTCTTGTTGTGTTGGCCGTTGATCTGTGGATCGTCGACCGCGGCGAAGCCCGTGAGTTCTCCATGCGGCAGGCCGGCTACTGGGTGACGTTCTATGTCGTCTTGGCCGCCGCGTTCGGTGTCATGCTGTGGACCACGTACGGCGGCGACAAGGCGGGCGAGTTCTTCGCCGGCTACATCACCGAATACAGCCTTAGCATCGATAATCTTTTCGTCTTCTTCATCATCATGGGCAGGTTCGCCGTGCCGCGGGCCTACCAGCACAAGGTGCTGCTCGTCGGCATCGTCCTCGCGCTCGTCATGCGCGGCATCTTCATCGCGCTCGGCGCCGCCGCGCTCCAGCGGTTCAGTTGGCTCTTCTACGTGTTCGGCGCCTTCCTCATCTACACCGCGGTCAACATCGTCCGTGATCACCTCAGGGGTAAAGAAGAAGAGGTCAACGAGAACATCCTGCTCCGGTGGGTGCGCGGGGCGTTCCCCACCACCGAGGGGTACGTCGGGTCGAAGGTCACCGTCAAGATCGACGGCAAGCGCATGGTGACGCCGATGCTCATCGTGATGGTGGCCATCGGGAGCACAGACCTGTTGTTCGCGCTCGACTCGATCCCCGCCATCTTCGGGCTCACCAAGGATCCGTTCATCGTCTTCACGGCTAATGCGTTCGCCCTGATGGGGCTGCGTCAGCTGTACTTCCTCCTGGGTGGGCTTCTGCAGCGGCTCGTCTACATCAGCTATGGTTTGGCGTTCATCCTCGGGTTCATCGGGGTTAAGCTGGTTATGGAGGCCTTGCATGCCAGCCATGTCTCCTGGGCGCCCGAAATTCCTATCTGGGTGTCGCTCACGGTCATCGGTGCCACCATGGTCATCACCACCGTTGCGAGCCTGGTCAAGGCCCGCATAGACACGCGCAAGGGCGAGGCGGCTCATTCAGAGCAGGTCTAGCTATTGGACTTCGTGGCGCTTTGCTTGTGTAGTTGCGCTGTGTCATAGTTGCTAGTTTTGTAACATCACAGCAAAGCGCCCAGTCCAGTCCACCACCAAAGGTTGTACGTGTCCGATTCTGCCAAGTCGAGCCGCGCAAACCCTGTCAGGCTCGCACGCGGGGTCTCCCCGTGGCTTTTCCCCACAGCGGCCGCGGCGGCCGCCACCGCGTTGTTGACGCGCAGAGACCGGCGGTGGGCGCTCGCGGCGGTGCCGCTGGGCGCGCTCACCGGGGGCATGCTCTGGTTCTTCCGTGACCCCGACCGCACGCCGGGTCAGGGCCGCGTCCTGTCACCCGCCGACGGCGTGGTGCAGAGCATCGACCCGTGGCCGGACGGCCGCACCCGGGTCGCGATCTTCATGAGCCCGCTGAACGTTCATGTCAACCGTGCCCCCCTTGCGGGAAATGTCACATCCGTGCAGCATGTGCCAGGTGGGTTCCTGCCGGCGTTCAACAAGGACAGCGATCAGAACGAGCGCGTGGTGTGGCATTTCGAGACCGCGCTGGGCGACATCGAGATGGTGCAGATCGCGGGCGCGGTGGCGCGCAGGATCGTGCCGTACCTGAGCGCGGGCGCGAAGGTCACGCCGGGCGAGCGAATCGGGCTCATCCGGTTCGGCTCGCGGGTCGACATCTACCTTCCCGAAGGGATTTCCCCTGCGGTGTCCGTGGGGGAGAAGACAGTTGCGGGGGTGACCAGAATTGACCGCGGCTGACGCCGGTAGCTGGCAGGCGGATGACGAAGAGCCTCGTGGCCCCGTCGGCAAGGCGTTCCGCCTGTCCGCCGCCGACTCCCTCTCGCTGGGCAACGCGGTCTGCGGGTTCATGGCGGTGTGCGTCCTCGCCTACTCCGCGATCATGCAGCTCCAGATGGCCGGCGGCCCGTTCGTGCCCAATCCGAGCTACTTCGCCACCGCCGTCGTGCTCCTGCTCATCGGGGCGACGTGCGACCTGTTCGACGGCCTCGTCGCCCGGCGCTTCCGCGCGTCGGCGATGGGCGCCGAGCTCGACAACCTGGCCGACGTGATCAGCTTCGGGTTCGCGCCCGCGTTCATGGTCGTGATCT
Organism: Nonomuraea diastatica; assembly: GCF_004349015.1. Lineage (NCBI taxonomy): Bacteria > Bacillati > Actinomycetota > Actinomycetes > Streptosporangiales > Streptosporangiaceae > Nonomuraea > Nonomuraea diastatica. Next base: position 5,377 of record NZ_SMKP01000299.1, on the reverse strand, counting down.
GGGGCGGGTTCACCGATCAGGTGCCGTTCACCGCGGTGCTGGTCGCGGCGGCGTCCGTGCTGGTCGCCGGGGTCGTTCGGCTGGCCAGGTTCGCTTGCGTCAAGACCAAGAGCGGCGACTTCATGGGCCTGCCGATCCCGATGGGCGCCATGACGGTGATCTCGATCGTGCTGCTGTTCCAGCCGAGCATCTATGCGCTGCTGGCCGTCCTCGGCGTGGCGTGGCTAATGGTCAGCCGGATCGAATATCCCAAGCCGAAGGGCCAGCTCGCGGCGGTCGTGCTCGGTTGGATCATGGTGAACGTGGCGTTCCTCACGTTCTGGGTCGCCTGGCCGGAAGGGGGCGACCTGCCGATCAAGATCGGTGCGACCATGCAGATCGCGCTCGTGGCGGCGATTCCGCTCCGGATGCTCTTCTACAAGCGCGAACTCCGTAAAGAAGCCGAGCGCATCGGCGACTGATGGGATTGTCCGCACTCCTTCGGATGTGATGGAACCATGCCGGCGCAGCCGCGCGAGCACACGCGCACCTACTTCCTCGCCAAGCTGGCCGAGGAACTGGAGCAGCGCGGGCTGACCGCCACCCTGCGGTCCTCCCCGCCGGCGTTGCGGATCAGCGATCCCGACACGATCCTGCTGGCCGAGACCGTCGACTGCGTACCCCTCTCGGAGGGGTGGTTCTACCGCTGGTCGTGGGGCGAGCTCGTCGGCCTTGCCGACGATCCCGCCCTCGCGGCCGAGCGGATCGTGCACGTGCTCGCCGCCCGGCAGTGACCCCTGCCCGCAGGCGCGACTACCAGCCGCGGGCCTTCCACTCGGGCAGCGCGGGCCGCTCGGCCCTGAGCGTGGTGTCCTTGCCGTGGCCCGGATAGACCCAGGTCTCGTCGGGAAGGCGGTCGAAGACACGCTCCACCACGTCGTCGTAGAGTTGGGCGAAACGCTCGGGGTCCTTCCACGTGTTGCCGACGCCGCCGGGGAACAGGGAATCGCCCGTGAAGAGGTGATGACCTGCCTCGCCGCCGTCGTAGAGCAGGGCGATCGATCCTGGCGTGTGCCCCCGCAGGTGGACGACCTCCAGGCTGACCGCGCCGGCGGTGATCGTGTCGCCGTGCTCGACCGCGCGGTCGACCGGCACGGGCAGCGCGGGCGCGTCGAGCGGATGGGCGATCACCTGAGCACCGGTCACCCTGATCACCTGCTCCAGCGCCTGCCAGTGGTCGGGATGCTGGTGCGTGGTGACGACCGCGCGGATCGGCTGGTCGGCGATCAGCGCCAGCAGGCGGTCGGAGTCGGCGGCGGCGTCGATGAGCAGGCCCTCGCCCGTCTCCGTGCAGCGCAGCAGATAGGCGTTGTTGTCATAAGGGCCGACGGCGAGCTTGGAGATCGTGAGCGCGGGCAGCTCTCGCACGTCGGCGGGGCCACCGACCTGGACGTCACCTGTATAGGTCATGGGTAGTCCTCCGGAGGCGTCGCGGGCAGATCAGCGGGGGCCGTAGCCGTCAGCCACGCCGGCGGCGCCGGAAGCGCCGCCGGTTCTGGTGTCGGCAACCGCCCCACGTGCACCAGCGTAACGCCCTCGCCGCCCGACCTGCCGGTGAGCCAGGCCAACATGGCCGCGGGGGCTCCTTCGACGGCGGGGCCGGAGCCGAGCCGCGGCCACCTGGCGAGGATCCCGCCCCCCGAGCCCTTGAGGACGATTTCGCTCACCGTGCCGCCGTCGCGGGGCCAGCACGCCCGGCAGTCGTGGAGTTCGCGGGCGACGAACGGCTCCGGCCAGTCCGCCGGGCCGTACCCGGCGTCGAGGTCCACGTGGTGGAAGCCGATCTCGCGCAGGCGGCGTACGAGGAGGTACCAGGCGGGGTGCGGAGGCGGGCGCATGCCCTCCACCTGCGCGGACCAGCATTCGCCCGGCATGTCGCGGACCGCGGCGGCCACGCGGGCGGCGCCCTCCTCGATGTCGGCCAGGTGACGGGCGACCGGGCGGGCGGCCGCGGCCTCGATCGCCGTGGCCCTGGCCTGGAGTGAGGCGTACTGCGGGGTTCGTACGCCGGTCCTGGCCCAGGCCAGGAGGTTGAGGTGGGAGCCGGCGTTCTGGGCGACGTGGGCGAGCACGTGGCCCCTGGTCCAGCCGGGCAGGAGGGAAGGGGCGGCCAGGTCTGCGTCACTGAGCGACGCGGCCGTGGCCAGCAGTCGGTTGGTCGCGGCGGAGAGTTCGGCTTGGAGCGCGGGTAGGACCACCATGCCTGAATTTTTCATCATTTCTGGGTGTCCCCGCTGGATCGGGGATGAAAGCGGCAGGTCAGGAGGTTGAGCGGTGAAGGGCTCCTGCGAGGTGGGAGATGGCCGTAACCTGTGATGGACGCGTTTCGGGGGCCGGTCACTCGCACGTGAGCCCGCGCCGCCGAAATTGTCGGAGCCCCCGTCTACCATCCGCCGTGGACCTATCCGCCTTTCGACCTCCGGGATCGCCGTGGCAGACCGCCTGATCGTGCGTGGTGCACGAGAACACAACCTCAAAGACGTCTCGCTCGACCTGCCGCGAGACTCGCTGATCGTCTTCACCGGCCTGTCCGGCTCCGGGAAGTCGAGCCTGGCCTTCGACACGATCTTCGCCGAAGGTCAGCGGCGCTATGTCGAGTCGTTGTCGGCCTACGCCCGCCAGTTCCTCGGTCAGATGGACAAGCCCGACGTCGACTTCATCGAGGGCCTGTCGCCCGCGGTGTCGATCGACCAGAAGGCGACCAGTAAAAACCCCCGCTCGACGGTTGGCACGATCACCGAGGTCTACGACTACCTCAGGCTGCTGTGGGCGCGCATCGGCAAGCCCCACTGCCCGGTGTGCACCCGCCCGATCGCCAGGCAGACCCCGCAGCAGATCGTCGACCGGGTGATGGATCTAGAGGAGGGCACCCGTTTCCAGGTGCTCGCCCCGGTTATCAGGGGCCGCAAGGGCGAATACGCCGAGTTGTTCCGCGAGTTGCAGACCAAGGGCTTCGCCCGGGCCAGGGTCGACGGCACCGTCGTACGCCTGGAGGAGCCGCCCACCCTGAAGAAGTACGAGAAGCACGACATCGAGGTCATCGTCGACCGTCTGTCGGTCAAGGAGTCGGCCCGGCGCAGGCTGACCGACTCGGTCGAGACGGCGCTGCAGTTGTCCGGCGGCACCATCACGCTCGAGTTCGTCGATCTCCCTGAAGACGACCCCAACCGCGAGCGCTTCTACTCCGAGCACCTCTACTGCCCCTACGACGACCTGTCGTTCGAGGAGCTGGAGCCGCGTTCGTTCTCGTTCAATTCGCCGTTCGGCGCCTGCCCCGAGTGCACAGGCCTGGGCACCAAGATGGAGGTCGACCCCGACCTGGTGGTGCCCGACCCCGAGCGCACCCTGCGCGACGGCGCGCTGCACCCGTGGTCCGGCGGCCACACCAGCGAATACTTCAGCAGGTTGATCGAGGCGCTCGGCCACACGGTCGGATTCACCCTCGACACGTCGTGGGAGAAGCTGCCGAAGAAGGCGCAGAAGTCGCTGCTGTACGGCCACGACGAGCAGGTGCACGTCCGCTACAGCAACCGTTACGGCAGGCAGCGCTCCTACTACACGACCTACGACGGCGTCATCCCATGGGTGCAGCGCAGGCACGCGGAGGCGGAGAGCGACGCGGCCCGCGAGCGGTTCGAGGGCTACATGCGGGAGATCCCGTGCCCCACCTGCAAGGGGGCCAGGCTCAAGCCGGTCACCCTCGCCGTGACGGTGGCAGGGATGTCGATCGCCGAGGTGGCGGCGATGTCGATCGGCGAGTGCGCGAAGTTCCTGGCCGCGCTCAAGCTGTCCGACCGCGACATGCAGATCGCTGAGCGGGTGGTCAAGGAGATCAACGCCCGCATGGGCTTCCTGCTCGACGTCGGCCTCGACTATCTCACCATGGACCGCGCGGCCGCGACCCTCGCGGGCGGCGAGGCCCAGCGCATCAGGCTGGCCACCCAGATCGGCTCCGGCCTGGTCGGCGTCCTTTATGTGCTCGACGAGCCGTCCATCGGCCTGCACCAGCGTGACAACATGCGCCTGCTCGACACGCTGGTCAGGCTGCGCGACATGGGCAACACGCTGATCGTCGTCGAGCACGACGAGGACACGATCGCGGCGGCCGACTGGGTCGTCGACATCGGGCCGGGCGCCGGCGAGCACGGCGGCCAGGTGGTCGTCTCAGGCACGGTGCAGGACCTGCTCACCAGCGAGGGTTCGCTCACCGGGCAATACCTGTCGGGGCGCAGAAGTATCCCGATTCCCGCCAACCGCCGTAAGCGCGACAAGAAGCGGCAGATCACCGTCAAGGGCGCGCGCGAGCACAACCTTCAGGGCGTCGACATCGAGTTCCCGCTGGGTGTGTTCACGGCGGTGACCGGCGTGTCGGGCTCCGGCAAGTCGACGCTGGTCAACGACATCCTCTACAACGCGCTGGCCAAAGAGCTCAACGGCGCCCGCACGGTGCCGGGGCGGCACTCGCGGATCAACGGCATGGACCAGGTCGACAAGGTCGTCCACGTCGACCAGTCGCCCATCGGGCGCACGCCACGCTCCAACCCGGCCACCTACACCGGCGTGTTCGACCACGTGCGCAAACTGTTCGCGGCCACGTCCGAGGCCAAGGTGCGCGGCTACCAGCCGGGGCGCTTCAGCTTCAACGTCAAGGGCGGCCGCTGCGAGGCGTGCTCGGGCGACGGCACCATCAAGATCGAGATGAACTTCCTGCCCGACGTCTACGTCCCCTGCGAGGTCTGCCACGGCGCCCGCTACAACCGGGAGACGCTGGAGGTCCACTACAAGGGCAAGACGATCGCCGAGGTGCTCGACATGCCGATCGAGGAGGCCCTCGGCTTCTTCGACGCGATCCCCGCGATCAAGCGCCACCTGCAGACGCTCAACGACGTGGGCCTGGGCTACGTGCGTCTCGGGCAGCCGGCCACGACCCTGTCCGGCGGCGAGGCGCAGCGCGTCAAGCTCGCCTCCGAACTGCAGCGACGGCAGACCGGCCGGACGATCTACGTGCTCGACGAGCCGACCACCGGCCTGCACTTCGAGGACATCCGGCGGCTGCTCGGCGTGCTCGGGCGGCTGGTCGACGGAGGCAACACGGTGATCGTCATCGAGCACAACCTCGACGTCATCAAGACCGCCGACTGGATCATCGACATGGGGCCCGAGGGCGGGTCGCGCGGCGGCACGCTCGTCGCCAGTGGCACGCCGGAGGAGGTCGCGCTTGTGGACGAGAGCCACACGGGCCGGTTCCTGCGAAAGATCCTGGCGCACTGACCTCCGTACGAGCGGCGCATCGCCGGGCGGCGACAGGGGCGCGGCCGGGCGCGGGCGTGATCTGGCG
>NZ_SMKP01000298.1:0-8094 GCF_004349015.1 Nonomuraea diastatica | reverse complement strand
GCCGCCGACTCTGCCCGCTTCGACCCCTACGTGTGGGAGGCGCTGCGCTTCAACCCGTTCTTCAAGCTGCTCCCCCGCAGGTGCGAGCGCGACCACGTCCTGGCCGCCGGCACCCCGCGCAGCACGGTGATCCCCGCGGGCACGCTCGTGCTCGCCGCGCCGGCCTCGGCCATGTTCGACGCGGACGTGGTGCCGGAGCCCGGCGAGTTCCGCCTCGACCGGCCGCGCCACCACCAGCTGTTCTTCGGCCACGGTCACCACTCCTGCCTGGGCGTGCACCCCGCCGCCGCGGTCGTCTGCGAGGTCGTACGCCGCCTGCTGCTGCGCCCCGGCGTACGCCCTGTCCCGCCGCCGGAAGGGGCCCTCGTCAGATCGGGCGGCATCTTCCCCGACCGGTTCGTTCTCGCGTTCGGCTCCGAGGGCCAGGAAGGGTGACGATGTCCACGAGCAGAGCGCGCAGTGCCGCCACCGACGGGGTCGCCAACCGGCTCAGGTTCCTGGCGTTGACCGGCGGCAGGCCCCTCTGGGACGTCGTACACGCCGTCCCTGCGCTACGGCGGCGGGTCAACGCCGCACTGATCGACAGCGCGATCCGGGAGATGCCGCCTCGGCCCGAGCCGCTCAGCACGATGGCCGGCTACACCTCGTGGCCCTCGCTGACCGACCGCACCTACAGTGGCAGGCACCTGCCCCCGCTCCCCCTGCCCGAGGCGAACCGGCCTGCCCCAGAGCGCGCCGCCGACCTGTTCGCCCGTGGCGACACCATGATCCCCTGTCCGCGCTCCTCGGTTCTGTTCGCCTACTTCGCCCAGTGGTTCACCGACGGCTTCCTGCGCGGCGACACCAACGTCCCGCGCGATCCCCGTAAGAACACCTCCAACCACCACATCGACCTGAACCAGCTCTACGGCCTGGACGAGACGGCCACGGCGGCGCTGCGCACCTTCGACGGGGGCCTGCTCAAGAGCCAGACCATCAACGGCGGGGAGTTCCCTCCCCATCTGTGCGAGAACGGCAAGACCAAGCCGGAGTTCGCCCCGCTGAGCGTGATCCGCTTCGGCGAGCTCACCGACGCGCAGCGCGACACCCTGTTCGCGACAGGAAGCGACCGGGGCAACATCCAGATCGGGTTCACCATGCTCACGGTGCTGTTCCTGCGCGAGCACAACAGGGTGGCGCGGCTGCTCGCCGGACGCCATCCGCGCTGGGACGACGAGCGCCTGTTCCAGACGGCGCGCAACATCCTCATCGTGCTGCTGATCAAGCTCGTGGTCGAGGAGTACATCAACCACATCACCCCCTACCACTTCCGGTTCACCCTCGATCCGCGGCTGACGGCGATGCTGGCCCGCGCACCCTGGCACCGCGAGAACTGGGCCTCGGTGGAGTTCAACCTCGTCTACCGCTGGCACAGCCTGATCCCGTCCCGGCTGTCGGTGGGCGGTCGTGACCTGCCGATGGCGCAGACCCTGGCCGGCGCCGCGCTGATCCCCGAGCCCGGCCTCGGCCGGCTCTTCGAGGACGCCTCCCGCCAGCGCGCCGGGCGCATCGGCCTGTTCAACACCGACCCCCTCCTGAGGGAGGTCGACGTGGCCAGCATCGCCGACTCGCGGATGCTCGGCCTGGCACCGTACAACAACTACCGGCAGCACTGCCGCTTTCCCCGGGTGCGCCGGTTCGAGCAGGTCTCCGGCGACGCGCGGGTCAGCGGCGCGCTGCGCGACCTCTACCACGGCGTCGACGACCTCGACCTGTACGTCGGCCTCTTCGCCGAGGAGCCCGGCTCGCCCGACGCCATCCTGCCGCCACTGCTCACGAAGATCATCGCCATCGACGCCTTCTCCCAGGCGCTGACCAATCCCCTGCTGGCCCCGAGGGTGTTCAAGGCCGCGACCTTCTCCCCTGAGGGCCTGCGGATCATCGCGACCACGAGAACGTTGTCGGACGTGCTGCACCGCAACGTCCCCGAGGACCCGCGCCCCCGTTTCGTCAGCATGACCCGGCGGCCGGCCCGATGACCGGACCGGAGAACGAACCGCGGAACGAACCGCCGAACGGGCCACGGATTGGAAGCCCGCTGCGGGAGGCGGCCCGCGAGCTCGTCGACGTCGCCACCACCATCAGGCTGGCCGGAGCGCACGCCACGGCCGCGCTGACCGACGGCGCCCTGCTCACGGCCCTGCCCCACGCCCCCGCGGCGGGCCTCCTGGCCCACCGCACGCTCCTGCACGCCCTCACCGACGGCGGAGCACTCGGGTACGCGCCCGCCGGTGGCCGGCTGGGCACCCTGGCGGCGCGGCTGGGCACCCTGGCGGGCCAGGAGAGCCTGGCCGTCCGCGTGCTGGCCACCTCGCTGCGGCTGCGCATCGCCGCCGTCGCCACCGAGCACCCCGAGCTGGCGCGCGACCCGCTCATCGTCCGGCTCGTCGAGGCGGCCGCGGCCGACCGCGACCTGGAGGCCGTACGCGCGCTGCGCGCCCTGCTCAAGGACCGCGGCGTGGTACGCGCGCTCAGCCAGATCGCCCCGGTCTTCGGCGAGGTCCTCGCCCTGCGGGCACTCCTGGACGAGAACCCGCTGAACGACCGCACCGCCTGGCTGATCGCGACCGGCGGTGGCCACGCCACCGCCGACCCGATCACCGGCATCAGCAACCGTGCCGTCGCCGCGCTCGACACGGGGGCGGGCGCCGCGCGCAGGACCAGCCTGACCGCGGCCGAGACCGCACGGCTCGGCTCCGAGGCGTCGCTGCTCGGCTTCCTGCGCAACATCAGCGTGCTCGGCACGACGGGCCGGGTGCTCATCCAGAGCGTCGAAGGCCCCGACGGGGTCGTGCGCCACGTGGTCCAGGCGCCCGGCATGCGGGCCGGACACCTCGACCACGACTCCCCCCAGGACCTGCTCGGAGCCTTCAGCAGCACCGTGCTCGACAGCAACCCGTACAGCCGCGCGCTGGCCGCGGCCGTACGCGACTACGGCCTGCCGCAGGGCGCCGAGGTGGCCCTCATCGGTCACAGCGCGGGCGGCGCCGCCATCATGAACCTGGCCCAGGACGCCGGGTTCTGCACCCGTCACACCGTCACCCATGTCGTCGCCGTCGGCGCGCCCGTCGACTTCAAACGGCCCGCCGACCCCCGCACCTGGATCGCCAGCGTCACCAACCAGCACGACATCGTCCCCACCCTCGACGGGCAGGGCGCGGGAGCCTGCTTCGACCTGCACCCCGGCTGGTACGTGGTGGACTACTCCGACGCCACGCACCTGTTCCCGCTCTGCCACGGCATCGACCGCTACATCGCCAACCTCGCCGAGGACCTGCCCGAGGCCCGTGAGCTGATGGACGCGCGGCTCGCGCCGTACCGGGGGCCGGTCGTGCGCTCGCAGGCGTACCGGCTGTTCGACCACGCGCCGCGCCCCGGCGGCTTCCCCTTCCTCATCGTGCCCACCTACGCGGTGGACGGCCCTGACGGGCCGGTCGAGCTGCCGATCAGGTGCGAGGACGGCAGCGCTCTGACGGCGTACTTCGCCGCGGACGCCGCCGCGGTCGCACGCCTGCTGCACGGGACCGGCCTCGGCGGGGCCGTCGGGGTCGCGGGCCGCGCACTCGTCACCGTGCACGCCTCCTGGAACCGGCGCACCAGCGTGGGCGGCTACCGCGAGCTCCACGTCGGGCTCGTCGTAGCGGGCCCTTGGCGTTCCTGGTCGCCCCGCCTCGGACCGCTCCGGGGTGCGGACCTGCTGCGGAGGGCCGACCGGCGATCCTCGGGCGGCTTCATGGCGGGCTCCGTGGTCGACACCGCCGCCGTCCACGCCATGGGGGCGCGGTTGTGGGGCGCCGGAACGTACTTGGCGCCGCTGGAGTTCGGGCTCACCGCCAGGAGCGTCCGCGTCACCGTCGGTGGCCCCGGCGACCGGCTGCTTGCCCTGCACGGCCTGCTCGGCCCCGGGCTCCCCGTGAACGCCCTCGACCTGGTCGGCTACGCGCGGGGAGCGGCGGGCAAGACGCTGCGCTCCTGTGTCCGCACCCGCGGGCGCGGCCGCCTGCACCCCCTCCCCCGGCTTCGCCTGACCGTTCAGCCGGGGTCGGCGCACCCGCTGGCCCACCGGCTTCGCGAGCTGGGCCTCGACGGTGCCCGGCCGCTGCTGTGCCTGTCGGCCGGCACCCGCCAGACGCTTCAGGACGCCGCCGTACCCGTGCCAACCCACTGACCCGTTCCGAGGAGCCATGCCAGCCGATCCCACGGTGATCGCCGCCCACGCCGAGGTCCTGCAGTCCGACGCCCGCGCGCTCGCCGACTGCGCCGAACGCCTGCAGACGATCGAGGCGAGGTTGGAGGCCGACGGCATCGCGCCACGATGGTTGCGCGAGGCGGTCAACGCCCACCTCGCCGCCTGCGCTGCCGCCGCCGCGGACCTGAGCGCGGCGGCGGCCCACCTCAGCCGCTACGCCGAGCGGGCGCGCCGCTGACGTGTGGCGCTCAGCTCGCCTCGTGCACGGCGCGGGCCGCGCTCAGCCCCGACTCCAGGGCGCCCTCGATCCACGCGTGCCACAACGAGCAGTGCTCGCCGGCGAAGTGCACGCGGCCCTCCGGCGCGATGATCGCGTCATGCAGGCTGCTCTGCTGGTGCGGCTCGAACAGGGCGAAGGCGCCGGCCGCGTAGGGGTCGTTGTACCAGGCGTGCGTGACCCCGAACTCGAAGTGGTCGTGGATCTCCGGGTGGATCTTGGCGACGTCCTCCACGGCCTGGTCGATCCGCTTCTGCGGCGGCATCGCGCCCCACCGCAGCGCGTCCTGGCCCCAGGTGTAGCTGGCCAGCAGGACCGAGCGGTCCTCGCCGGGAGCCGGGTGCGAGGGATAGCAGATGCGCCGGATCGGCAGGTCGGTGACCGTGGTGCCGCCGACGATGCCGTCGGTCTGCTCCCAGAACGCCCGCCGCACCTGGAAGAGGATCTTGGTGGAGGCGTTGTAGTTGAGCTCGCGGATCGCGCGCTGCTTGCGGCGGGAGAAGGCGGGCCTGGTCTCGATGTCGCGCAACACCGAGAACGGGATCGTGCAGATGGCGTGGTCACCGGTGAGCGTCGTCCGGCCCGAGCCCGTCCTGACGTGCAGGGTGACCGCGTGGTCGTCCTGCTCGATGGCGGTGACCTCGTGGCCGAACCTGATGTGGGCCTTGAGCTCCTGGTAGAAGGCGGTCGGCAAGCGGTCGGCGCCGCCCTCGATCTCCTGCATGTCCTCGAACGCCCGCCCGATGATCTCGCGGAACTGCTCGATGATCGCCGCGTTGAGGTTGGATTCCCTGAAGCTCATCACGCCGTAGAGCTCGATGGCCCCCTCGGAGAACCCGCGCTCACGCAGGAAGCTGCGGATGGAGTAGCGGTCGTACTCGGCGCAGATGCGGTCGAGCGCGTCCTCGCCCTCCTGCGCGTACAGGTCGTGGACCTCCTGCGTGGCGGTGCGCCACAGATCCTCGTAGGTGCGGCCGCGTTCGTGCTCGGCCAGGTCGAAGTCGACGAGCCCGGGGTCGGCGTTCAGCTCCCCCATCGTGGTCCTGACGCCCTGGAGGTAGGCCAGGGCGCTGGGGTTGCCCATGACGAACGGGCGCAGGGCCAGGCCGAACTTCGCGCAGTAGGCGAGCGTGAGGTCGTGCACGCGGGGGATCCGCATCGCGCCCGCCTCGGCGTACAGGCCGGGGGCGAAGCCTCGCAGGGTGAGCACGCGCCCGCCCACCCGCTGCTGCGCCTCCAGGACGACGGGCTCGTGCCCCTGGCGCATCAGCTCGTAGGCGGCGACCAGCCCGGCCATCCCCGCTCCGATGATGAGCACACGCTTGTTGGGGCGGCCTCCGCCGGCGAGCCCCTGCTCGGCCGTGGCGACCACCTCCGCCGGCACCCTGAGATCGTGACTCGGTCTCGGCGCTCCCGCGTCGACCGGCTCTGGCGGCATGGCCGCTGATGGGCTCTCTTTCAGGGGTCCACACTCCTTCACGCTCACGTAAAGCACATGTCTGCTTACGGTAAGCGATGATACCCGGCCGAGGCGCGCTTCCTTGACGCGGCTTCGGCGTTTCCCCGGCGGTGGCCTCACATGTGACCGCATGCCGCCCTGGAAGGAAGGGGCAGCTGAACCCTCCTGCCGTGCACGCGCCTACTGACGGATCAGCCGCCTCCGACACACCGACGGCCTGCCCGACACCGCAACAGGCAGCAACGACCCCGGCACTGCCCCGCTGGTCATCTGAGAGATCATCTCACCAACACCGGGATCATCACGGCATGGGGCGAGTCATCACCCGCGTGCAAGGCATGGCAGCATCGCGGCCATGACCCTCAGCGTTCCCCGCCTCCGGATCGGCTCGACCGAGATCCTCGCCCTCGCCGACGGCGAGGGCCCGTTCTTCTCCGCGCGCGCCGAGGCCTTCCCCGAGGCCACGGCCGCTCAGTGGGCTGAGGCCGACCGCTACGACCCGGGCGCGGCCGACGCCGAGGGCCGCTGGCGGCTCCAATTCCGCGCGTACGCCATCCGCGGCGACAAGGGCCTCACCATCGTGGACGCCGGGATCGGTCCGGCGGACGGCCCGGCCCGCTCGTGGGCGCCCGTGCCCGGTAGGCTCCCCGAGTCGCTCGCCGCCGCGGGCATCGACCCGGCCGAGGTCGACACCGTGGTGCTCACGCATCTGCACACCGACCACGTCGGGTGGGCAGTCGTGACCGAGGCGGCCGTCCCATCAGCGGGCGGCTCGGTGGACGGCAACGCTTCGCCCGGCAGCGCGACCAGCGGCCGTCGCCCTTATTTCCCGAATGCCGAATACCTGCTCCAGCGGGCCGAGTTCGACGCCCTCGACGCGCTCAACCCGCAGCTTCGGAACACCCTCACCGACCCGCTCGAGGCGGCCGGTCGGCTCCGGCTCCTCGACGGGGACACGCCGCTGCGCGCCGGGCGCGCGGTCGCCACGCCAGGTCACACGCCCGGGCACCAGAGCGTGCTGGTCGCCGACGGGCGCGAGCTGGCGCTCGTCACCGGCGACCTCCTGGTGCACGCGCTCCAGCTGCTCCACCCCGAGCTCGCCTATTCGCACGAGATCGACCCTGAGGCGGCCAGGCACTCAAGGGAGCGCATGCTCGGCCGCGAAACCGCCACCACGCTGCACCTGGCGACGCCGCACCTGACGGAGCCGTTCGTCTCGGCGTGATCGATGCCCGAAAGCACAAGCTCAGTCCGTCCGGAGGTGGCGACAATGTCTGAGGTTCTGCCACTGCACGCTCGGGCCCTGGCGACCCTACCGCTCCCCCATCTCCTAAAGGCGACGGTCCCCTCAGAAGGCTCTGATGGGCGTCTTGCGATCTGATTGACCCAAGGGATGGCTGCGCGCATGGGCCGAGGGGATCCAAAGGTCGGGTTGTGAGATTCCGGTCATTTACCGCCGGAACCTACAGGCTGCCGGCACGGCGCGGACCACGTGGCCATCACGGCTCCCGCCGGACGATCGACGTCATCGTTAGAGGGAATATGGGGTGATTGCAGCATGTGAGGCTGGGTTGCCCCACAATGGACTGATGGCACACCCGCAGCAACCCCAGCCCCATGGGCCCTGGGGGCAACAGGGGCAACAGGGGCACGGGCCGCCATCGGGCCAGGGCACCCCGCCGCCCGGATACGGCCCCCCTCAGCCTCCTGGCCATCAGCAGTACGGTCAACCCGGCCAGCAGGGTCCCGGGCCGCACCCGGGTCAAGGCGCCCCACCGCCCGGCTACGGGCAACCGCCCGCCCAGGGGCCCACGCCTTACGACCAGGGCGCGGGCCCGTACGGTCAGGGCCCGGGACAGCACGGTCAGGGCGCGGATCAGTACGGCCAGGGCCAGCCTTACGGCCAGAACCCGGGACAGTACGGCCAGGGCGCCGGCCAGCAGTACGGCCAGGGGCCTGGACAGTACGGCTACGGCAACCAGGCGGGTGCGCCGCCCTACGGTTCCCCTCCGCCGGGCGGCCGGAACAACAACGCCGTGCTCATCGGCGTGATCGTCGCCCTGTCGGTGCTCCTCATCGGCGGCGGCGCGTTCGGCGCGTACGCCTATCTCAACGCCCCCGGCCCCGAAC
>NZ_SMKP01000297.1:0-8225 GCF_004349015.1 Nonomuraea diastatica | reverse complement strand
GCCCACGACGGCACGCTCACACGTGCCTCCGGGACCTGATCCCTTTCTGTCCGGCACAGCCGACGGCCCTTCTTTCCGTCACGGCACAGCCGGCGGACCCGCACGCGCCGTAGCCCCCTTTCCGCCCGTCACGGCCGGCCGTGAAGGCTCACGGCTCGCTCGCCGTGACGAGCGCCTCCTTCACCGATTCCTCAACCGGTGAGCGCGCCCTCATGGGCGACGGCGCCGCCACGGCTTCTGGACATCATGGCGCCCGCCCACGCCGCGAAAGGGGGCGGGCGGGGTTGGGTGCCCGCCCCTTCCGTGTCAGCTCTCCGTGTAGGGGAGGTTGCTGGCGGACACCAGCGTGCGGATGGCGCGCAGGGCTACCGAGAGGGTGGCCAGGTCGAAGGTGTCGCTCTCCCAGATCTCCGACAGCGTCTGCCGGGCCCGGGAGACGGCCGCCGTGTTGGCCTCCGTCCACCTGGCCAGCCGCTCCTCCGGCGGCAGGCCCGGCGTGCTGTGGGCCAGCACATCACGGGTCAGGGAGGCGTGCGCCGCGTAGAGGTCGTCGCGCAGGGCCGAGCGGGCCATCGAGTTCCACCGGTTGTCCCTGGGCAGCGCGATGATGCGCTCCCGGATGCGGGCCAGTTGCAGCCGGTCGGCCAGGTCGAAGTAGACCTCCGCCGCCTCGTGGACCGGGCGGTCGGTCAGGGAGGAGATCTCCACCATGTCCAGCATCGAGTACGCGGGCACCATGGCGGACACCCGCTCGGCCAGCTCCAGCGGCACGCCCCTGGCGAGGAACGAGTCGCGGCGCTCCTCGTACGCGGCCAGGTCGGGACCGGTCAGCAGCTTGGGGATGTGGGAGACCACGCCGTTGACCGGCTTCATGAAGAAGCCGACCGACCCGGCCAGGTCCAGCGGCGGCCGGCGGTTGACCAGCAGCCAGCGGGTGCCGCGCTCGACCAGCTTGCGGGCCTCCAGCAGCATGGCGATCTGGGTGGCCGTGCCCACCTGCTTGTCCAGCGACTCCACGTCCCGGTAGAAGCCCGGCAGGTCGAACACCTCGCGCGCCACGAGGTAGGCCCGCACGATGTCGGGCGTCGAGGCGCCCGTCTCTTCCCCGAAGCGGTACATGAACGTGGTGCCCATGGAGTTGACCAGCTCGTTCACCACGCAGGTCGTGATGATCTCCCGGCGCAGCGGGTGGGCGTCCATGTACGTGCGGAACCGCTCACGCAGCGCCGACGGGAAGTACGACACCAGCCACGAGGCGAGGTAGGGGTCGTCGGGCAGGTCAGAGGCGAGCACCTCGGCGTCGACGGTCAGCTTGGTGTAAGCCAGCAGCACGGCGAACTCGGGGGCGGTCAGGCCGAGCCTGGCCTGCCGGCGCTCGGCCAGCTGCTTGTCGGAAGGCAGGAACTCCAGCTCCCGGTTGATCAGCCCCTCGCGTTCCAGCCGCCGCAGGTAGCGGGCATGGATGTGGAGCATCTCGACGGCCTGGGCGCGGGCGGCGGCCAGGACCACGTTCTGGGCGTGGTTGTCGCGCAGCACCAGGCGGGCGACCTCGTCGGTCATCGAGGTGAAGACCTGGTTGCGCTGCTTGTCGGTCAGCTCGCCGTCGCGGACGACCTGGTCCAGCAGGATCTTGATGTTCACCTCGTGGTCGGAGGTGTCGACGCCGGCCGAGTTGTCGATGAAGTCGGTGTTGATCAGGCCGCCGTTCAGCGCGAACTCGATGCGGGCCAGCTGGGTGAACCCCAGGTTGCCGCCTTCGCCGACGACCTTGCAGCGCAGCTCGGCGGCGTCGATCCTGAGCGCGTCGTTGGCCTTGTCGCCCACGTCGACGTGGGACTCGGAGCTCGCCTTGACGTAGGTGCCGATGCCGCCGTTCCACACCAGGTCGACGGGGGCCCGCAGGATGGCGCTGATCAGGTCGTTGGGGGTCATGGAGGTGACGCCGGCGGGGATGCCGAGCGCCTCGCGCATCTGGGGCGTGATCGGGATGGACTTGGCGGTGCGCGGGAAGACGCCGCCCCCCGCCGAGATCAGCGTGGCGTCGTAGTCCTCCCAGGAGCTGCGTGGCAGGTCGAACAGGCGCTGCCGTTCGCCGAACGAGCGGGCCGCGTCGGGGGTGGGGTCGACGAAGATGTGCCGGTGGTCGAACGCGGCCACCAGCCGGATGTGCTGCGACAGCAGCATGCCGTTGCCGAACACGTCGCCGGACATGTCGCCCACGCCGGCCACCGTGAAGTCGGTGCTCTGCACGTCCACGCCCATGGTGCGGAAGTGGTATTTGACCGACTCCCACCCGCCGCGGGCGGTGATGCCCATGGCCTTGTGGTCGTAGCCGATCGAGCCGCCGGAGGCGAAGGCGTCGCCCAGCCAGAAGTCGTACTCCTTGGCCACGGCGTTGGCGATGTCGGAGAACGTCGCGGTGCCCTTGTCCGCGGCCACGACGAGGTAGGTGTCGGTGCCGTCGTGCCTGATCACGTCGGGCGGCGGGACGACCTGGCCGTCCACGAGGTTGTCGGTGACGTCGAGCAGACCGGAGATGAACATGCGGTAGCAGGCCACGCCCTCGGCCTGCACATCTTCCCGCTTTCCAGACAAAGGTGGCCGTTTAACGACAAACCCACCCTTAGACCCGGTCGGCACAATAACGGTATTTTTCACCATCTGGGCCTTAACCAGGCCGAGAATTTCCGTACGGAAGTCCTCCATCCGGTCAGACCACCGCAATCCACCCCGCGCCACTTTCCCGAACCGGAGATGCACACCCTCGACCCGCGGCGAGTACACGAATATCTCGAACTTGGGCCGCGGAAGGGGCAGGACGCTGACGGCCTGCGGGTCGAACTTGAGCGATATGTACTCTTTTCGCCGCCCATCCACTGTCTGGAAATAGTTGGTACGCAGCGTGGCCTGGATCATCTCCAGGTACGCCCGCAGCACGCGGTCCTCATCCAGCGAGGCCACCTCGTCGAGCGCGCCCAGGATCTCCTCGTGGATCGCGTCGGCCAGTTCGGTGCGCACGTCGTCGGGCCGCCGCGGATCGTGCCGGGCCTCGAACAGGCTCACGAGCAGCCGCGCCAGCCGCACGTTGCCCAGGAGCACCCGCTCCATGTACGACTGCGAAAACGTGCTGCCCGCCTGCCGCAGGTATTTCGCGTAGGCCCGCAGGATCTCGGCCTGCTCCCAGGTCAGCCCGGCGCTCAGGATGAGCGAGTTGAAGTCGTCGGACTGCACCCGGCCCGTCCACAGGGCGGTGAGCCCGTCCTGGAAGAGCCGCTTGAAGTCCTCCCTGCCGACCTCGTCGGAGGGCGTGTAGCGCAGCCCGAAGTCGTAGATCCAGGCGTTCTTGGTGGTGGGGTCGTTGTCGCGGTCGACTTCGTACGGCCGCTCGTCGACCACTTCGACGCCCAGCCGCTGGATGAGCGGCAGCACCTTCGACAGCGAGATGGGCGAGCCGACCTTGTAGATCTTGAGCCGCCGCTCCCCCTCGACCGCGTCGTACGGCTCGTAGAGGTTGAGCTCGACCTGCTCGTCGTCGTCCGCGCCGACGAGCCGCTCCAGCCGCTGCAGGTCGACCACGGCGACCTTGGGCGGGAAGTCCGCTTTGTACCCCTCGGGGAACGCCGAGGCGTACCGGCGGATGAGCCCGGGCGCCTCCTCCTCCGAGGTCAGCTCCGCCAGCGCGGTGGCCAGGTCGTCCTCCCAGGAGCGGGTGATGGCCGCCAGCCGCGCCTCCAACTCCTCCACGTCCACGCTCGGCGGCGGCAGCTGCTTGCCCCGCTCGCCCCGCACGACCACGTGCAGGCGGGCCAGCACCGACTCGCCGATCATGGCGCTGTAGTCGAGCGATGTGCCGCCCAGGGCCTTGAGCAGCACCTCCTGCATCTTCAGCCGGACCTTGGTGGTGTAGCGGTCGCGCGGCAGATAGATCAGGCAGGAGATGTAGCGGCCGTAGTCGTCGCGCCGCAGGAACAACTTGACCTGCTTGCGCTCGCGCAACCGGAGCACGCCCAGCGCGATCGGCAGGAGCTCGTCGATCGAGGTCTGGAACAGCTCGTCGCGCGGGAACGTCTCGAGGATCTCGATGAGGTCCTTGCCGTCGTGGCTGTCGGGCGCAAGCCCGGCCTGGTCGAGGACGTCGGCCAGCTTCCGCCTGAGCACGGGGATCCGGGAGATCGACTCGTTGTAGGCCACGTGCGTGAACAGGCCGAGGAAACGCCGCTCCCCGATCACCTCGCCCTCGGGCGAGAACACCTTGACCCCGATGTAGTCGAGGTAGGTGGCGCGGTGCACGGTGGCCCGGGAGTTAGCCTTGGTGATGATCATGAGGTGCTTCTCGCGCGCCTTGGCCCGCATCTCGGCGGGCAGCGCGGAGAAGCTGTCGGAGCTGACCTTGTCGTCACGCAGGATGCCCAGCGCCGCACCAGGCAGCGCGCGCAGCGTCTCGCCCGCGTCGGTGTGCTGGAGCCGGTATTCGCGGTAGCCGAGGAAGGTGAAATGCCCGTCGGCGAGCCAGCGCAGCAGGTCGATGCTGTCCTCGACCTCCGCGGGCTCCAGCGGCGGCGGGTTCATGCCCAGGTCTTCCGCGGTCTGGACGGCCAGCGCCCGCATCTTCCTGAAATCCTCGACCGCGTGCCGCACGTCGGTGAGCACCCGCAGCAGGTCGGTCTCGAGTGCCTTGAGCGCGCGCGGGTCGGACTGCCGGTCGATCTCGATGTGCATCCACGACTCGACCAGCATCTGGCCGGTGACGTCCTGCTGGTCAGGGCCGAGCATCCGGCCCGTCATGTCGCGGCGCACCCGCATCTGCGGGTGGACGAGCAGGTGCACGCCCAGGCCGTGCCGGTCGAGCTCCATCGTCACCGAGTCGACCAGGAACGGCATGTCGTCGGTGACCACCTCGACGACCGAGTGCCCGGGGTCCCACCCGTTCTCGTCGATCGTCGGGGTGTAGGCCCGGACCACCGGCCTGCCCTGCGGGCGGACCTCGGCCAGCTGCCTCTGGGACATCGCGGGGCCGTACACGTCAACGGGGTTGCGGTCGAGCAGGTCTTCCGGCGCGACGTGCCGGTAGTAGAGCCGGAGGAAGGACAGCGCCTCCTCGGCGCTCATGTGCTCCGTGCTCGTCGCGCAGATCTCGGCGGCTCGCTGGAGCAGCTCATCCTTGGCCTCGTCGAGCGGCATTTCGCTCTCACTCCTTTGTGAGGGTTCGCCATGGCTGTTCATAGCCAGGCCCTTAGTTCCCACAGCAGCGGGAAGTAGTGCAGGCGCGTTCTACCGCGCAGATAGGGGGCGCCCGTCGAGCCGCCTGTGCCCGACTTGGTGCCGATCTGGCGTTCGACCATCTGGACATGACGCATCCGCCACAGCGCTGTGGTCTCGTCGTGGGTCAGCAGGTCTTCGGCCAGTTGCCACAGGTCGTCGTGGGACCCGCGGTCTCTCGCCACGGTCAGCAGCGAGTTCATGATCTCATCGCCGGAGACCGGCAGGCCACGCAGGGACAGCGCGTCGAGATAGGCGTCCCACAGCGTGGGCTCCGCCAGCCTGCGGCGCAGCCTGGCGAGATCGGCCTCCTCGGCGTGCCGGAAGCTGCCGAGGTAACGCTCGTCCTTCAACCCGGACAGGAACTCCAGCTCCCGGAACTGCACGGACTGGAACCCGCTGGCGGGCTCCAGCATCGAACGGAACTCGAGGAAGTCCTGGGGCGTCATCGTCTCCAGGACCTCGACCTGCTCGACCAGCACCCGCTCGACCGCGTGCACCCGCCGGAACAGGTGCCTGGCCCGCCACAGCTCGCCGCGGGACATGACCTCGCGGACCGCCTCCAGCTCATGGAGCAGCAGCTTGAACCAGAGCTCGTAGACCTGGTGGATGGTGATGAACAGCAGCTCGTCAGGGGCCTGCGACTGCGGCTGCTGCTGGGCGAGCAACGCGGGCAGGCGGAGGTAGCCACCGTACGACTGCCGGCCGCCTTCCTCGCCGAACCGCCGGTGCGGGGGACGGGGCGCATCGCCGTCGATGCCCACCGAACACCTCCCCCCGACCGCCCGGCACTTGCCGCCGGGCGCACGTCTTGCCGTAACCGATACCACCCGAAAAGGGCATAGACGTCAACGTGACATCGACATCGGGGGATCGTCGTCGGAGGTCGAGGAGGCGTTCTTGAGCTCGTCGAGCTGGTCCGGCAGCTCGGCGAACTCCAGCAGCTCCGCCTGGCATCGCTCGCATGTGTCGAGGTGGCGTTCGAAGGCCTCGTGCTCCTCTTCATCGAGGACGCCGAGGACATAGGCGGCCACCCCGTCGTGCATCAGCCGGCTACCCCCTTGTCCCGCAGCAGTTCGCGAAGAGCCCGGATCCCGTAGTAGAGCCTGGACTTCACCGTGCCCGGTGGAATCCCCAGAATCTCCGCCGCCTCACTTATCGTACGGTCTCGAAGGTAGGTCTGCTCAATGACTTCGCGGTGTTCCGCGGACAGGGATCGGAGGGCGTCCGCGACGACCATCGCCGACAGAGCCCGATCCGAACCGTCCGGCACCGCCATCATGTCGACTTCGGGCGGCTCGACCTCCTGCGGCCGAACGCTCTTCCGCCGACGACCATCAATGACTATGCGACGGGCCACGGTAAGCAGCCACGCCCATATAAGGCTTGGTTCCCATTGCAGTCTTGCCGAGTTCCGCCAGGCCCGGACGAGCGTCTCCTGCACAACGTCTTCGGCCCACTGAAGGTCGTTACCTGTGGATTTGCGGACGTGTCGCAGCAGAGGGCCGCCGAACTCCTGGTAAAGCACCGCAATGCGGTGCTCCGCCTCGGCATCCGCACTCTCGAACCTGCCGTCGAGGTGACCTAGCACGGGGCACATCTTTACACCTTCGTTATCAGTCCGGTAGCCACTCCGATAACTCCAGTCATTTCTAACTATCTCCGGCCATAGGTGAACCAGGGTCGTGAACCCCGCGTACCTCCGACCATGCACAGGCTTTTGCGCGGCGAGGTGTTCATGCTCGGCGGCTTCGTCGTGGCGGCCGCGGTGACGATATTGCTGGTCATGCCACCGGTGATCGATCCCGCGGCCGCCCAGTGGGCGCAGACGTCCACGGGGCCTCTCACGGCCGCCGACCGCGATCTGGTGGTCAAGGTACGGCAGGCCGGCCTCTGGGAGATGCCCGCAGGCGAGTACGCCAGGACCCGCGCCGAGTCCCAACGTGTCAAGGAAGTCGGCAGGTTGATCATGGAAGATCACATGAAGCTGGACCTGCTGACCCGTCAGGTCGCGAAGAAGCTGGGCGTGGCCCTGCCCGACGAGCCCAGCCCGCAACAGCAGAGCTGGATGGCCCAGCTGGCCGCGGAGAGCGGGCCCGCCTTCGACAAGGACTACGCGAACCTGCTGCGTGCCGCGCACGGCAAGGTCTTCACCGTCATCGCGGCGGTGCGGGCCGGAACCCGCAACTCCGAGATCAGGAAGTTCGCCGAGGAGTGCGTGAAGTACGTCATGAGGCACATGGCGCTGCTGGAGTCCACCGGCCTGGTCAACCACAACGCCCTGCCGGAGCCTCCCACGCCCGCGCCAGCCCCACCCGTCGCGTTGGCGGTCGATAAGAGGAGACACACATGAGGAGATCCAGACGCATGGCCGCGGCCGTGTCCGCGTTGGCCGTGACGGCGAGCGGGCTGGTGTCCGCGGCCGTCATCGGGGTCGGCCCGGCACGCGCCGACCACTGCGACCCGGCCGAGTCCCCGTCGCAGCAGCAGGCACAGCGGGATCAGAATCAGCGGCGAGACTCCGACCAGCGGAACAGGAACGGACGGAACCAGGGCCAGGACCGCGACCAGCAGAACCCCGACCAGAACCAGGGACGCCAGAACCCGAACCAGGACCAGCAGGACCCCGACCAGCAGGACCCCGACCAGCAGGACCCGAACCAGGACCAAGGCCAGGACCAGGGGCAGGACCAGCAGGACGCCGATCAGCAGGCTCCCCAGGGAGGCGGCGTCGCGGTGGCCGACCCCGCCGAAGCGCCGGACGACACGGCGCGCGCCCCCGAGCCCGAAGAGAGCGCCACGGTGCAGTCGCGCCGCGGCCGGCCGGACCCCCGCCCGACGCGGACCCAGGACCCGAACGACGACCCCACCGGCAATCCGACCGACAACCCGACCGGCGACCCGACCGGCGACCCGACCGGCAACCCCACCGCTGACCCGACGCAGAGCGCGCCCCCGCCGGGGAC
>NZ_SMKP01000296.1:0-8338 GCF_004349015.1 Nonomuraea diastatica | reverse complement strand
TGCAGGCCCTGCCCGCACCACCCTGACCAGCCACCCACCGCCCCTACGGCCAGAAAGGGAACCCGCGGGCTCGTGGAACCCCGCCCACCCGGCGCGACAGCCGGGCCGATGCGCTGACCACCGCCCGGATTCAACCCTCAGCCGGACCGCTCAGCCGACCAATCCTCGGTCATGAAAGATCGAGATTAGATGATCTTCGTTTCAACCCGCGGATTATGAGTGCCTTTTATAAGTGCCGCTGGGTGGGCCACCCCCTCACCGGACCAGGGCGAACGTGCCTACACCGGCGATCCGCGCAGCCGGACAGGACCGCTACGAGTACGACGGGCAGGGCAGGGTCGTCGTGCGCCCCCGCAAGGGCCTGTCGAAGGGGCGCGTACCTGGCGTTACACGTGGGACGCCGACGATCGGCTGACCGAAGTGCGCACCCCGGACGGCCAGACCTGGCGTTACCTGTACGACGCCCTGGGCCGCCGCATCGCTAAGGAACGCGCCGACGGCACCGGTCGCGTCGACTTCGTCTGGGACGTTGGCTGAGGTGGGTGGATTTCCGGTCAGTGGCCGCCGACTTCAGGATTTCGTTGGTCCGGCGCAGCTCACGGACCTCCCGCTCCAGCTTCGCGATCCGCTGCGCGTCCTCGGTAGAGGTCCCGGGCCGCCGGCCGCCGTCGATCTCTGCCTGGCGTATCAGCGGCGTCCAACCAAGCCCGGACTGGTTCAGGTGTGGCTGGTGCGCAGAAAGTGGACACAGATTGGCGTGTTGATCGGACATTTCTGTGGTGGACAGTGTCGGCGAGGTCTCGATCCTCAAAGTCGGCCCGGCGGAGCATCGAATCCGCCAACGCCGTCGGCACATAGCAGCTGGGCATCGCCCGATCGACTCAAGGAAGTGGGAGCGGCCATGACGAATCCGTTTGACGACGAGGACGGCACGTTTCTCGTCCTGACCAACGACGAGAATCAGCACTCGCTATGGCCTCAGACGTGGGGCGCCGTGCCAGGCGGATGGACGACGGTGCACGGGCCGGCCGACCGGCAGACCTGCCTGGACTACGTGGAGAAGAACTGGACCGACATGCGGCCGGCGAGCCTCGTCCGGTCAATTGAGAGCGCGAGCTAACCGTCCCGATCCCCGGGGCGGGAAGCGTGTCCGCCCGCCCCGACAAGTCCCATAAGAAGTGAGAAACGCCCTACATGACCTCGCCCACCCTGCCTGGCGCAGTCGGGCTGCTCTCGTCGATTCGGTACGTCGCGACGCGCACACCGGATCGGACGGCGCTCATCTTCCTGGCCGACGGTGAGCAGGAGACTTACCGGATCAGCTACAGTCTGCTCGTCAGCGCAGTTGCGAAGACCGGCGAACGTCTCGCGCGCGCCCACCCGCCCGGCACCCGGGCCTTGCTCTGCTTTCCCAGCGGCGCGGAGTTCGTGACCGCCTTCCTCGCCTGCCTGTACGCCGGGATCGTGGCGGTGCCGGTAGCCCCGCCGGCCACCCGGGAGCAGGTCGTCCGCCTGGGCACCGTCGTCGCCGACGCGGACACTGCGGTGGTGATCACCGACGCGAGCACCGAGCCGTTCCTCGATGTGCCCCGGATCACGGTGCCCCTGCCCGCCGCCGACGGCCGCGCCCTGTGGACGCCGCGCCTCGCCGTCGAGGACTTGGCGTTCCTCCAGTACACCTCCGGCTCGACGAACACCCCCAAAGGCGTGATGGTCACCCACGGTGCCCTGACCGCGAACCTGCGGATGATCACCTCGGGCCTCGGCTTCGGCGGACGCACCGTCGAGATCAGCTGGCTGCCGGTCTTCCACGACATGGGTCTGATCGGCGCCCTGCTGGCGCCACTCGCCGCCGGCTCGACCGTCGTCCTCATGCCGCCGATGGCCTTCCTGCGCGACCCGCTGAACTGGCTGCGTGCCGCGAGTCGCTACCGGGCCACCATCACCGGCGCCCCGAACTTCGCTTACGAGTTGTGCCACCGCCGCCTCGGCGACCGCGATCCGGCGACGGTCGGCATCGAGCTGAGCGCGATGGAGTTGATGCTTGTCGGCGCCGAGCCGATTCGGCCCTCCACCGTGGAAAGCTTCCGCCGGCGGTTCGCCCCGGCCGGGCTGCGGCCGTCGACGCTGTTCCCCGCATACGGGCTGGCCGAGGTGACCCTTATGGCCACCGGGCACCACCTCGGCGGCGAGATCGGTCTGACTCTCGATCCCGGGGAACTCGAACAGGGCCGGGCCGTTCCGGCGGACACCGGCCGTACGGTTGTCAACTGCGGCCCGTCCGTCGACGGCCAGACCCTCGTCGTCGCCGACCCTGCGACGGGCGAGCCCTGCCCGCCCGGCGTGGTCGGTGAGATCTGGCTGGCCGGCAACCACGTCACGCGCGGATACTGGCGCAACCCGCAGGCCACCGCCGACGCCACTGCGCACCTGCCCACCCATCCTGGCCTGACCTTCCTGCGCACCGGCGACCTCGGGTTCCAGCACGACGGCGACCTCTACGTCACCGGACGGCGCAAGGACATGATCATCTTGGGTGGCCGCAACCACTATCCGCAGGACATCGAGAGCACCGCCGAGACCTACCCCGACGTCCGTCCCCGCGGGGCCGCGGCGTTCCCGGTCGAGCATGACGGTACCGAGGGCGTGGCCCTGGCGGCCGAGGTCACCCGGGCCGGCAGCCGCGACGAGCTGGCCTGCGTGGCCATGGCGATCGCCGACGCGATCTGGCGCGAGCACGACCTCGCCGTCACCGAGCTGGTCCTGCTGAAACCCGGCACGTTACCCCGGACGACCAGTGGCAAGCTGCGGCGACGGCACACCGGGGACCTGCTGCGCGCCGGAGAGCTCGGCGAGGTGTACCGGCATATCCCGGCAGTGCCGCGCTCCCGCCCGTTGCCCGCCGCCGACCCGGCCGCGCTGACCGAGACGGTCCTCTCGGCGCCCCGCGCCGCCGGTGAGCGGGCCGTCGTCTATGTGGTGCGCACCCTCACCGCCGCCCTGCTCGGACTCGACGGTCCGGACGCTGTCCCGGCCGACGTGTCACCCGGGTCCCTCGGACTGGACTCCATCAAGATCACCGAATTGAGCACACACCTGTCGGCCGCACTCGGAGTCCCGGTGCCGATCGAGCTGATCCGCACCACGACCAACCCCGCGGAACTGGGCGCCGCCCTCTACCGCCGCCTCCTGGTTCACCTGGCGACATCGGCACCGCACCTCGTCCCGAACGGCACCACCACCGAGCAGCAGGGGGAACTGTGAACATCGACGATCTGCTCCTGCGGGCGATCGAGGTCGGTGTGACGCTGCGGCTCGACGGCGACCGGCTCACCTACGACGCCCCGGGCGGTCTCCCCGCCGACCTGCGCGCCCAGCTCACCGCCCACCGCGACGAGCTGATCACGATCCTGCGGCAGCACACCGCCGACGGCTACCCGCCCCTGACCACTGCCGACGGCGACACCGGTGCGCTCTCCAGCGGACAGGAACGGCTCTGGCTCGTCGAACAGCTGACCGGGCCGAACACCCTGCACCACGTCCACCTCCGGCTGCGCTGGCGTGGCGTCCTCGATGCCGGCCTGCTCACCGCCGCCGCTCACCACCTCGTCGCTCGCCACCCCGCCCTGCGCACCGTCTTCCCGGTTGTCGGCGGCACCCCCTCTGCCGTGGTCCTCGACGGCGACCCGGCCTGCCTCATCGAGGTCACCCACGTTGACCGGCCCGAAGTTGCCGAACGACTGCTCGACCGGCAGCGCACCACCCTGTTCGACACCCAGGCCGGGCCGCTGACCCGGCTCGCCGTGGTGACCCTGGACGATGACGAGCACCTCCTCGCACTCACCCAGCACCACCTGATCACCGACGGCTGGTCCGCCGGCCTGCTCGTCGGCGAGCTCACGCGCACCTACGCCGCCCTGCTGCGCGGCGAGCATCCGCCCGCGCCCCCGGCCGGACCGACCTACGCCGACTACGTCCACACCGAAAGGCGGCAGCGTGCCACGCTCGAGCATGCGAGCCGCCGCGACTGGTGGACCCGGCACCTCACCGGCCTGACCGCTCTCGACCTGCCCCGCGACCGCGACCGGCGATCCGACCCCGGCAACCGGGCCGGCGCCGCACACCCGCTGCGCCTCGATCCGGCCACCATCGCCCGCCTCGACGACCTGGCCCGCCGGCACGACACCACCCTCTACACCGTCCTGCTCGCCGCCTGGGCCGTCGTGCTGCACCGCTACTGCGGACAGGACCGGTTCGGCATCGGCACCGTCACCGACGGTCGTGACCGTCCCGAGCTGCGCACCCTGGTCGGCTTCCTCGCCAACACCGTCGTGCTGCGCTGCGATCTGTCCGGCACGCCCACCCTGCCCGAACTGCTCGACCGGCTGCGCGCCGAGATCACCGGCGCCTTCACCCACGAGCTGCCCTACGCCGACGTCGTCGCGGCCACCGGCGACCGCGAGCTGATCCAGGCCGCGTTCGTTTTCGAGAACCTGCCCGCCGTACCCACCGGCGACGTGCCCGGCCTCATCGCCCTCACCCCCGAGGGACGCATCGACGGCGGGGCCGACGGCACCGCCAAGTTCGACCTCTCCCTGGTTGCCGGCCGCGCCGACGGAGGACTCACCGGCCTGCTCGAATACGCCACCGCCCAGTTCAGCCCCATGCTGATCGCCCAGCTCGCCGACCAGCTGGTCACCCTGCTGCGCGACATCGCCGATGACCCGGACCGGCCGGTCCACGACTTCCCGCTCATCAGCGAACACAGCCGCGCCTGGGTGCTCGGCTGGGGACGCGGCACCGCCTTCTCCAGCGCCTCGATCTCCGCGAGGGTGCACGACTGGGTGGAGAAGACCCCCGACACGGTCGCGGTGGTGCATGGGGATCTTGCTCAGACGTACGGCGAGCTGGGTGCTCTGGCGGATCGGGTGGCGGCCGGTTTGCAGGCCGTGGGTGTGGTGGCCGGTTCGCGGGTGGTGGTGTGTGCGGAGCGGGCGTTGGAGTTGCCGGCGATGTTGTTGGGGGTGTGGCGGGCCGGTGGCACGTATGTGCCGGTGGATCCGGGTTATCCGGCGGCGCGGATCGCGCATGTGCTGGCTGACTCGTCGCCTGCTGCGGTGCTGGTCAACACGTCGATGGGCTTTGAGGTCGATGTCCCGGTCGTCACGATGAGCGATCTGCCCGAGACGCCCGGACTACCTGTCGAGGGTGATGCCGCCTATGTGATCTATACGTCGGGGTCGACCGGTGTGCCGAAGGGGGTGGTGGTCGAGCACCGTCAGGTCTCCCGGTTGTTCATGGCTACTGGTCATTGGTTCGGTTTCGATGCCACGGATACGTGGGTTCTGGCGCATTCGTTTGCGTTCGATTTTTCGGTGTGGGAGATCTGGGGCGCGCTGGTCCATGGTGGCCGTTTGGTTGTGGTGGATGAGGAGGTGGTGCGTTCTCCCCGGGAGTTGGCCGGGGTGGTGGCGGCTGAGCAGGTGACGGTGTTGTGTCAGACGCCGAGTGCGTTTGCGCGGTTTGAGATTGGTGCGTCGGCGCTGCGGTGGGTGATCTTCGGTGGTGAGGTGTTGCAGCCGGCCTCTTTGGAGGGTTGGTTCGCGCGGCACGGGGACAGCTCCCCACGCCTGATCAACATGTATGGGATCACCGAGACGACGGTGCATGTCACTTACCGGCCGATCACCCCGGCCGATCTGAATGCCACCAGCCCGATTGGCGTTCCCATTCCGGACCTGCGCGTTTACGTTCTTGATCATCACGGACGGCTCGTGCCGCCCGGCATGGCCGGCGAGGTCTATGTCGGTGGTGCGGGTCTGGCCCGTGGATA
The DNA here is from genome assembly GCF_004349015.1 of Nonomuraea diastatica. NCBI lineage: Bacteria > Bacillati > Actinomycetota > Actinomycetes > Streptosporangiales > Streptosporangiaceae > Nonomuraea > Nonomuraea diastatica. Next base: position 2,505 of record NZ_SMKP01000296.1, on the reverse strand, counting down.
CCTGGGCCGTACGGGTCTGACCGCCTCCCGGTTCGTGGCCGACCTGTTCGCGGGTGATGGTTCGCGGATGTATCGGACCGGTGATATGGCCCGATGGAGCATGAGCGGTGATCTGGAGTTCGTGGGCCGTAACGACGACCAGGTCCAGGTCCGCGGCTACCGGGTCGAGCTGGGCGAGATCGAGGCCGCCCTGCTGCGGGTACCGGGAGTGTCCCAGGCGGTGGTGAACAGGGAGCTGGTCGCCTACTACGTCGGTGACGGGGTGGACGCGGCCGGTCTGCGTGAGCATCTTGCGGCTGAGCTGCCTGGGTATATGGTTCCGGCCGCGTTTGTGGCCTTGGATACGTTGCCGTTGACCCCGAGCGGGAAGGTGGATCGGACGGCGCTGCCCGCTCCGGACGGTGACGCTTTTGCCCGGGCCCGCTACGAGGAGCCGCAGGGCGCCACGGAGCAGGCCATCGCTCAGATCTGGGCTGAACTCCTGGACGTCGGCCGGGTCAGCCGGTTTGACGACTTCTTCGCGCTGGGTGGGCATTCGCTGCTGGCCGTGACCGTGGTGGAACGCCTGCGTGAGCGTGGCATCGCGACGGACGTGCGGACGGTGTTCTCGGCTCCGACCGTGGCCGGACTGGCCGAGGCCACCGCCACCGGTCCGGGGGACGCCGTCGTGGTTCCGGTCAATCTGATCGCCGAGGACACGGCGGTGATCACGCCGGACCTGCTGCCGCTGGTCGAGCTGTCCCAGGGTGAGATTGATCGGATTGTGGCCGCTGTTCCTGGTGGGGTGGGGAATGTGCAGGACATTTATCCTTTGGCGCCGTTGCAGGAGGGGATGCTTTTCCATCATCTGATGGCGGAGGAGGCCGATGCCTATGTGTTGGCGAATCTGCTGGCCGTCGACAGCCGGGAGCGTCTCGATGAGTTCCTGGCGGCGTTGCAGGTGGTGGTTGATCGGCATGATGTGTTGCGGACCTCGCTGGTCTGGGAGGGTGTCTCGCGGCCGGTGCAGGTGGTGTGGTGGTGCGCTCCGTTGAGCGTGGAGGAGGTCGAGGCTGCCGAGCTGAGGGGTACGGCGAAGCGGATCGATCTGGGTGCTGCGCCGTTGTTGCGGGTGCTGGTCGCGCACGATGTGGAGAACGGTCGGTGGTTGTTGCTGGTGCTGATGCACCACGTCATCGATGACAACACCTCGTTGCAGACCATTGTCGGTGAGGTCGGTGCGATCATGGCGGGTCGTGCTGATGAGTTGCCGGAGCCGGTGCCGTATCGGAATGTGGTGGCTCAGGCGGTTCTCGGCGTTTCCGGGGCCGAGCATGAGGTGTTCTTCACCGGCATGCTCGGCGATGTTGAGGAGCCGTGTGCGCCTTATGGGGTGCTGGACGTGCACGGTGACGGCAGTGGCGTTGCCCAGGCCGAGATCACGGTCGATGACGACATCACGGCGCGGATTCGTGATCTGGCTCGGCGGTCGGGTGTGTCGGCGGCGGCGGTGTTTCATCTGGCGTGGGCGCTGGTGCTGGCTCGGTTGACCGGTCGTGATGATGTGGTGTTCGGGACGGTGTTGTTCGGGCGTATGCAGGGTGATGCGGGCAGTCGCCGTGGGGTTGGCGCGTCGATCAATACTCTGCCGGTCCGTATCGACACTACTGGCCGGACCGTCACTGAGGGTGTCCGGGCGGCTCATGAGACGTTGACCGGTTTGATCCGGCATGAGCACGCGCCGTTGAGTCTGGCGCAGCGGTGCAGTGGGGTGCCGGCGGGCGTGCCGTTGTTCACCAGTCTGCTGAACTACCGGCATAGCACCCTGTTCGAGGCGGATGAGGTCGGCGTCCTGCCGGGCGTCGAGGCGCTGTCCAGCCGGGAGCGCACCAACTATCCGCTTGTCGTCTCCGTCGACGACAGCGGTGACAGGCTTCACCTGACCGCGCAGGCGCAGGCGCCGATTGATCCGGGTCAGGTGTGTGCGTTGCTTGGCCAGGCCCTTGCGGAGTTGACCGCGGCTGATCGTCCGCTGGCCGAGCTGGATGTGCTGCCGGAGGGCGAACGTTTACGGGTTCTCTCCGATTTCAATCCGCAGGTCGAGGTGCCGTCGCCGGGTGTGGCGACGGTTGATGCGTGGGTGTGGGCGCGGATCGAGGAGTCTCCGGATGCGGTCGCGGTGGTTCACGAGGGCCGGGGGATGACCTATGGCGAGTTGGGGGTGCTCGCTGATCGGGTGGCGGCCGGTCTGCAGAGTCTCGGGGTGGTGGCCGGTTCGCGGGTGGTGGTGTGTGCGGAGCGGGCGTTGGAGTTGCCGGCGATGTTGTTGGGGGTGTGGCGGGCTGGTGGCACGTATGTGCCGGTGGATCCGGGTTATCCGGCGGCGCGGATCGCGCAGGTGCTGGAGGATGCGGCTCCGGTTGTGGTGCTGGTCAATGGCTCGGTGACGGTGGATGTCGGGGTGCCGGTCCTGCATGTGGACGATGTCCCCGAACGTGCTGGGGAGCCTGTCGAGGGTGATGCGGC
>NZ_SMKP01000295.1:0-8386 GCF_004349015.1 Nonomuraea diastatica | reverse complement strand
GGCTGGGCGGTGTGGCGGGCGGGTTCTCCTCCAAGGCGGCCAGGGCCAGCTCGATCGCCTTGTCGAGCTGCGGGTCGCGACCCGCGACCCGGTCCTGCGGGGTGATCACCACTTCGACGTCCGGGTCGACCCCGTAGTTCTCCACCCCCCACCCTGGGCCTTCGATCCAGAACGAGTAGCGCGGCTGCGTCACCCGCGTCCCGTCGACGAGCGTGTAGCGCGAGTCGATCCCGATCACGCCGCCCCACGTCCGTGTGCCCACGAGCTGCCCGATCCCGCGGTTCTTGACCCCGGCGCTCACGATGTCCCCGTCGGAGCCGGCGAACTCGTCGGTGACGGTCACGATCGGCCCGCGCGGCGAGTCCTCCGGGTAGCGCATCGGCTCGTACCCGCGGACCAGCGACCACGCGGTGACCTTCCTGGACAGCTTCTCCAGCACCAGCTCCGACAGGTGCCCGCCGCCGTTCTCCCGGACGTCCACGATGAGCCCGTCGCGGGCCATCTCGGTACGCAGGTCGCGGTGGAACTGCGCCCACCCCGAAGCCACCATGTCGGGCACGTGCAGGTAGCCGAGCCGGCCATCCGAGGCCTCCCTGACGTGGGCGCGGCGGTCCTCCACCCAGTCGTGGTAGCGCAGCCGTGACTCGTCGGCGATGGGGCTCACGACGACGCGGCGCGGCTCACCGCCTGAGGCCGGGCGGATGGTCAGCTCGGTGGGCTGGTCCGCGGTGCCGGCGAGGAGGGCGAGCGGCCCGCGCACCGGGTCGACCGGGCGGCCGCCGACGGCGACGATCGCGTCGCCGGGGCGGACCGCCACGCCGGGCGCGAGCAGCGGCGAGCGGGCGGCGTGGTCGGATGATTCGCCGGGCAGGATGCGGGTGACCCGCCACACACCGTCGTCCCTGGCCAGGTCGGCGCCGAGCAGCCCTTGGCGGCGGCGGGAGTCGTGGCCGCCACCGTTGACGTAGGCGTAGGCGTGCGAGGTGCCCAGCTCGCCCTGGGTCTCCCAGAGCAGGTCGATCAGTTCGGAGTGGCAGCCGATGCGGTCGACCAGCGGCTCGTAACGGTCGAGCACGGCCTGCCAGTCGACGCCGTTCATGTCCTCGCGCCAGAAGTGGTCGCGCATGAGCCGCCCGGCCTCGCGGAAGCCCTGCCGCCATTCGGCGACCGGGTCGATCTGGACGGTGACGCGGTCGAGGTCGATGGTGACGACCTCGTCCCCCTCGGTGGCGGCACGGGTCTGCAGGCCGTTCTTGCCGTTGGTGACGAGCCTGGCGCCGTCGCCGCTCACCTCGAACGAGCGCACCTCCTTGCCCAGCTCTGCCTTGGTGCGCTTCTTGAGGTCGTACCGTTCGAGCACGATGTCGTTCGCGGGCTCGGTGCCGTCGCCGAGCTGACCGGTGAGCGGGTGGCGCAGCCAGAGGAGCGCGTCCTTGGCGGTGCGCAGGTTGCCGTAGCGTCCCGCAGGCGCCGGCACCGGCACCACACGTGAGGCGATGCCCTCGGGGTCGACCTCGGTGCGCGGCGGCGTGTCGTCCTTGGCTCCGTCGTCCTTGCCGGTCTTGGCGGCCTTGTCGTCCTCGCCGTTGAACCCGCGGCCCTGCAGCGAGGGGTCGAACGGCGACGGCGTGCCGGCCCGCAGCGGCACGAGGTACGGGCGGCATCCTTGAGGGAACGACAGGTCGAAGACGTGGGCGTCGTAGACGGGGTCGAACGTCCGGATCGACAGGAACGCCAGGTGTTTGCCGTCCTTGGTGAAGACGGGGTCGTAGTCGGCGAACCGCATCGGGGTCACGTCGATGACGGAGGTCCCGTCGACACGTCCGATCTTGATCTGTGACAGCGGCTCGTGGTCCGGGTGCACCCAGGCCAGCCAGCTCGAGTCGGGCGAGAACGTCAGGCCGCTGACGTCTCCTTGCGTGGTGCGGTCGAGCTCGCGGAGGTTCCCGGATTCGAGGTCGGCGACCAGCAGCCGCCCGTCGTGGGTGGCCACCGCCACGTGCTTGCCGTCAGGGGCGGCCTCCAGGTCGAGCACACGGCCGAGCTGACCGGCGGCCAGCGTCCTGACCTCGCCTCCGGGCGTGCCGACTTCCAGCCCGTCCTCGCCGCTCGCGTCGGACACCCACACGGCCCGCCCGTCGGAGTCCAGGGTCTGCGGGAGACGTACGCGGACGCCGGGCTGCGCCCGGAGCACGCCGGCGGGGCCGTCGCGGTGGGTCACCCAGTGGGCGGTGCCGCGGATCTCCACGGCGCTGGCCCGCCCGCTCGCGTCGGGCGAGTACGAGCCCGCCCGCAGGGGCGCCGGCCGCCGGGCCCGCCCGGGCCGCGGCCCGCCCAGCCGTACGTCCAGCCGGTACGGCTCGGCGTCCAGGCTCTCCAGCAGCCACAGGTCGCCGGCGTGGCTGTAGATCACCCGCTCGCCGTCACCGGTGGCGTGGCGGGCGTAGAACTCCTCGTGGGAGCTGTGCTTGCGCAGGTCGGAGCCGTCGGGCCGGGCGGAGTAGAGGTTGCCGACGCCGTCGATGTCGGCCAGGAACACGATCCTGCCGCCCACCCAGCAGGCCGACCAGTACTGTGCCGTGCTGTCGGCGAACAACCTGGTGAACGCTCCGTCGCCGTCGACGTCGACCCAGATCTTGCCCGCCGTACCGCCTCGGTACCGCTTCCACTGCGAGGGCTCTCGCCACATCGACGACACGGTCGCCACCTGCGCGCCGTTGAGCGCGACGTCGCTCAGCCACCCGTACGGCAGGCGCGTGGCCGGTCCGCCGTCGAGCGGCACCGCGTAGGCCCAGCTCCTGCTGATCTCGCTCTGCCCGGTCGTGCTGACCGCGAGGACGTCGCCATCGGGGGTCCATCCGCGTACGCCGGTCGTCGTGCTGCCCCAGTGGGTCAGCCGTTCACCCTCCGGCCCGTCGATCCCGGCCGCGAACACCTCGGGGGCGCCCTCCTTTCCGCTGGTCCACGCGATGCGGCTGCCGTCGGGCGAGAATCTCGGATGCGACACCGATACGCGGTCTGCGGTGAAACGCCAGGCTCTGCCTCCTGTCAGGGGAGCCAGCCAGACGTCGTCGTCGGCGACGAAGGTGACCACGTCACCGTGCAGGTGCGGGTGTCTGAGGTATGCGCCATTTGTCACAGATGCACACTAATGCGCGGGACCAAGCCCGGCCCAAGAATTCTCTCCCCAGCGAACTCGCCCTGTCCTCGGAACGGCCAAGTCCGGGATGCGCCGGATATGCAGGGGAATGGTACGGTTTCCGGCTTCTGCATCCTGTGAGGCACCATGAAGATCCTCGCCCGCCCGCACCAGCTCCCGCCCCGGCTGGCCGCCGCGGCCATCATCCTCAACTCCGGGCTCAGCAAGTCAGGCGCCGGCGAGGACACCGCCGCGAGCCTGCACGGCATGGCCTCGGGCACCTATCCGTTCCTGCGCAAGACGAGCCCGGCCACCTTCACCAGGCTGCTCTCCAAGACGGAGATCACCCTCGGCGTGGCCCTGCTGGCGCCGCTCGTGCCGTCGCTCCTGGCGGGCGCCGCGCTGACGGGCTTCGCGGCGGGCCTGCTCGGCCTGTATCTCAAGACACCCGGCCTGCGGCAGGAGGGCAGCCTGCGGCCCTCCCAGCAGGGCATCGCGATCGCCAAGGACGTCTGGCTGCTGGGCATCGGCCTGGGCCTGGTGGCCGAGGAGCTGTGCGACCGCCGCTGTTGACGATCTCCAGTCTCTGGACGCTAACCCTGGCAAACAGGGGTAGCCGGGAGGCATGGTACAGATCGGCTACACCCTGATGTCCGAACAGACCCCGGCCCGCGAGCTGGTCGACTACGCCGTGGCGGCCGAGCGGATCGGCTTCGACTACGCGGTCATCTCCGATCACTACTTCCCGTGGCTGGAGGAGATGGGGCACTCGCCCTACTGCTGGTCGGTGCTCGGCGCGGCGGCCCAGGTCACCGAGCGGCTCCCGCTCATGACCTACGTGACGTGCCCCATCATGCGCTACCACCCAGCCGTGGTCGCGCAGAAGGCGGCCACGATGGGCGTGCTGAGCGGGGGCCGGTTCACCCTGGGGCTCGGTGCGGGCGAGAACCTCAACGAGCACGTCATCGGCGAGGGCTGGCCGCCGGTCGACACCAGGCACCGCATGTTCGCCGAGGCCGTACAGATCATCAGGGAGCTCTTCAGCGGCGAGTACGTCACCCGCCAGGGCGAGTTCTACGACGTCGACTCCGCCAAGCTCTACGACCTGCCGGAGCGGCCGGTGCCGATCGGCATCGCCGCCTCCGGCGGGCAGTCCGCCGAGCTCGCCGCCGAGCACGGCGACGTGCTCGTGGTCAACGAGCCGCTGCCGGAGGTGGTGCAGCAGTTCCACGCGGCGGGCGGCCACGGCAAGCCCGTCTGCGGCCAGCTCGCCCTCTCCTACGACACCGACGTCGAGGCCGCCACGGAACGCGCGCACACGTTGTGGCGCTGGGCGGCCACCGGCGGCTGGAAGGTCATGGCCGAGCTGCCCGCGCCGGTGAACTTCGCCGCCGCCGCCGGCACCGTGCGCCCGGAGGACATAGCCCAAAGCGTGCCCTGCGGCGACGACGTGGACGCGGTCGTGCAGGCCGCGAGGAAGTACGTCGACGCGGGATACACGCACATCGCGCTCGTCCAGATCGGGCACGACCGGCAGCAGCCCTTCTTCACCTGGGCGGAGAAGGAGCTGCTGCCGGCCCTGCGCTCCCTCTAAGGGACGATGTTGACCAGCTTGGGCGCCCGGACGATCACCTTGCGGGGCGCGTTCTGCAGGTAGGGGGCGACCTTCTCCGAGGCCAGGGCCAGCGCCCGCAGGTCGTCCTCGCTGATGCCGGGCGGGACCTCCAGGCGGTCGCGGACCTTGCCCGCCACCTGCACCACGCAGGTGACCGACTCCTGCACCAGCAGCTCCGGCGCGGCCACCGGCCAGCGGGCGAAGGCGACGGGGCCGGTGTGGCCCAGCCGCTCCCAGCCCTCCGCGGCAGTGTAGGGGGCCACCAGCGACAGCATGATCGCCAGCGACTCGGCGGCCTCGCGCACCGCCGGGTCGGCCGGTCCCGGACCGGAGTCGATGGCCTTGCGCGTGGCCGAGGTCAGCTCCATCATGCGCGCCACCGCCACGTTGAAGCGGTAGGACTCGATCAGCCTGGTGACCTCGTCGATCGTGCGGTGCGTGACCTTGCGCAGCTCCACGTCGCCGCGCTCGAACGGGACGCCGGGCTCGCTGGTCGCCTCGGAGATCACGCGCAGCACGCGGGCCAGGAACTTCTGCGAGGCGGCCGGTGAGACGTCGGCCCAGTCGATGTCGTCCTCGGGCGGACCGGCGAAGATCATCGTCAGGCGCACGGCGTCGACGCCGAAGTCGTCGATCTGCCGGCCCAGGTCGACGCCGTTGCCCAGGGACTTCGACATGGCCTTGCCGCCGTTGATCACCTGCCCCTGGTTGAGCATGCGGACGAACGGCTCGGTGAAGTCGACCATGCCCATGTCGTGCAGGACCTTGGTGAAGAACCGCGAATACAGCAGGTGCAGCACCGCGTGCTCGATGCCGCCGACGTACTGTTCGATCGGGCCCCACTTGCGCACCTGCTCGGGGTCGAACGGGCCGTCGGTGTAGCCCGGCGAGCAGTAACGCAGGAAATACCACGACGAGTCGACGAAGGTGTCCATCGTGTCGGTGTCGCGCTGGGCGGGGCCGGAGCACTTGGGGCACTCGACGTTGACCCACTCCGTCGCGCTGGCCAGCGGGGAGACCCCCTTGGGCGCCAGCGCCTCGCCGCGCAGGTCGGGCAGCGTGACCGGCAGTTGCTCGTCGGGGACGGGCACCTCGCCGCAGTCGGGGCAGTGGATGATCGGGATGGGGGTGCCCCAGTAGCGCTGCCGCGACAGCAGCCAGTCGCGCAGCCGGAAGTTGACCGCGCCCGTGCCCCTGCCGTCGCGCTGCAGGATCTCGATGATCCTGGCGATGGCCTCGGCCTTGCTCAGGCCGTCGAGCGGCCCGGAGTTGACCAGGGTGCCCTCGCCGGGCGTGGCCTCGCCGGTCTCGCCGGGGTCGGCCAGGCCGGTGTGCACGACGACCTTCACCGGCAACCCGAACTTCAGCGCGAAGTCCAGGTCGCGCTGGTCGTGGGCGGGCACGGCCATGATGGCGCCGTGGCCGTAGTCGGACAGCACATAGTCGGCCGCCCAGACGGGGATGCGCTCGCCGTTGGCCGGGTTGATCGCGTAGCGGCCCAGGAAGACGCCCGTCTTCTCCTTGTCGGTGGCCAGCCGCTCGATGTCGCTCAGCTTGGCGACCTCGGCGCGGTAGGCCTCGAAGCCGGCGCGGTGCTCGTCGGTGACGATCTCGTCGGCCAGCGCGGCGTCGGCGGCGACCACGAAGAACGTGGCGCCGAACAGGGTGTCGGGCCGCGTGGTGTAGACGTGGACCGGCTCGTCGCGGCCCTCGATCTCGAACAGCACGTCGGCGCCCTCTGAGCGGCCGATCCAGTTGCGCTGCATGGTCAGCAGCCGCTCGGGCCAGGTGTCCAGCTGGTCCATGTCGTCCAGCAGGCGCTGCGCGTAGTCAGTGATCTTGAAGTACCACTGCGTCAACTCGCGGCGGATGACGTCGGCGCCGCAACGCTCGCACTTGCCGGCCACGACCTGCTCGTTGGCCAGCACGGTCTGGTCGTTGGGGCACCAGTTGACCAGGCCGCCCTTGCGGTAGGCCAGGCCGCGCTCGAAGAACCGGTTGAACAGCCACTGGTTCCACCGGTAGTAGTCCGGGTCGCTTGTGTGCAGGCGACGCGACCAGTCGAAGGAGACGGCGTAGCGCCGGAACGAGTTGGCCTGCGTCTCGATGTTGGCGTAGGTCCACTCGGCCGGGTGGGCGTTGCGCCGGATCGCGGCGTTCTCAGCGGGCAGTCCGAAGGAGTCCCAGCCGATCGGGTGCAGGACGTTGTAGCCCTGCAGCATCCAGAAGCGCGCGATGACATCGCCGATGGCGAAGACCTCACCGTGGCCCATGTGCAGGTCGCCCGACGGGTAGGGGAACATGTCGAGCATGTAGCGCCGCTCGCGGGGGTCGGCCGGGTCTTCGCTCGCCCGGTAGGGGTCCTGCTCCTCCCATCGCTGCTGCCACTTGGCCTGCAGCGCCTGCGGATCGTACTCACTCACGGCTACTGTCCTTTGAATTGACTCGGACCCATAAGAAAACCCCCCGTGCACACAACGAGGGGTGGAGCCGCGACGGCGAGATCTTCAGGGCCGTCGCGGCCCGCTAAGAAGCAGGGTCGCGGAACGCATGTGTCAAGCCTAGCGCACGTCTTCGGCTGAATGCAGATACTCGATCGAGGTCGGCGGGCACAATAGATCCTTCAGGTCCAGCGAGACCTGATGGTGATGTATCCGTTGTGACCTCATTCGTCCCAGAAGAATAGCCTTGTCGCCGTGGTGTACCCAGCTGAGCCTGATCGTCCGGAAGTCGACCTGCCACTCCAGGATCCGCCGACCGATCCTGACGGCTTCGCTCGTTTCGCTGCGGAACCACCTACATCTCCTGGAAAATCCCATGAGATCATGCCTCGGACGTCAAATCCGGATATAAGGGTAAATCCGGACACTACCTCGGGAGGGCCGGCCATGGCAGCGGATGATTCCGGACCACATCTGCCGTCCTGGCCCGACGCGCCGCAGCGCGACGGATCCGGCACGCGGTCGTCCGGCTCGCACGCGGCCGACGTTCCCATATCCTGGCCCGAGGCGCCGGCGCCCGCCCACGGCGACCCCGCGTGGCCGGAGCCGCCGCGCAAGGACGACTCCTGGCCCGAACCTCCCCGCCGTTCCCGCCACGCGGCCTCCCCGCAGGACACGTCGGGCCCGTCCTGGCCCGAGCCGCCCCAGAGCACCGCCCCGGGCGCCTCCTCATGGCCGGACCTGCCGCCGCAGGACGGCGCGGGGCCGTCCTCATGGCCGTCCGGCTCCACGCAGAACGCCACCGCTCACTCCTCCCGGCCTGACGCACCACACCAGGATGTGCCGACCTCGTGGCCCGAGACGTCCTCAGCGGAGGTGCCCATGTCCTGGCCCGAGGCGTCCCCCCAGAGCACGGCCGGACCACCGCAGGCCGCCCCGGGCCCCTCCTCGTGGCAGGACCGGCCACCGCAGGGCGTCACGGCGAAGCCCAAGCACTCCGAGCAGCCTCCGGTCCCCGATCCGGTGCCCGCGTGGGCGCAGCCGCCGGCCCCCGCCCCCGGCGCGTGGCCGGACGACCCGGCGCCACGGGGCAAGCGCCACGCGGCCGAGTCGCCGGAGCTCGCGCCCACACACCACCAGTCCGCCCCGAACAACACCCCGCCGCACGACGGCCCGTCCACAGCCCACACT
>NZ_SMKP01000002.1:0-135828 GCF_004349015.1 Nonomuraea diastatica | reverse complement strand
CTCCAAAAAAGGTCTGAACCCAACCAAACAAAAGGAATCCGTCGAATCGACTCAACGCCGATAGACGGGGTTGTGCATCATGCACTGGCTTTTAACACACTGTTGAGTTCTCAAGAAACGCACGCGTGCTTCCTTGCCGGGATTCTCTTGAAATCCAAACTCGGAGGCGTCTTTACGTGCCTTCACTTTATCAGGCGGCCTATTTCTCCGTCAAACCCGAAAGCTTGAAGAAAATCGGTCAACCTTTTTTGGATGTGCACCCCGCTTCCGGGGCAGCCCCCGCAACCTACCGTGCCATCCGAGGCGTGTCGAAACAACCGATTTTTCGGCGATCGCGACGCGCCCGCAGGCACGCCGAAGCTGCTCCGCCGATTGGCTCGTCCTATCAAGGGGCTTGCCCTGGGGCCCGTCCACCTGACCGGCGTCCGGCTCACACCCGGGGCGAACTGAAAGACTAGGTCGCGATCCGCGACACGTCAAATCGTCCCGCCCATCCGGCGCGGCGGCCGGTCACGATTCGGGCGTCGCGCGGGCGATGGCCTCCACGCAGCGGGCCAGCAAGGCCCGCAGCGCCGCGCGCTCCTCGGCGCTGAACTCGGCCGCGATCGCGCGTTCGATCAGCACCGCCCGCTCGTCCGCGGCCTCCAGCGCCGCGCGTCCGGCGGACGTGAGCCGGGTCTCCAAGACGTTGCGGTGCCAGGGGTGCGGCGAACGCTCGACCAGGCCGCGTTCCTCCAGGTTCTTGAGCACCACGGTCATGGCCTGCGGGGTGACGAGACACGCTCGCGCCAGCGCTGCGCCCGAGATGCCGGGACTGTCGGACAGCGCGAACAGCGCGGCGTACTGCGGAACGGTCAGCCCGGCGGGCCGGACCGCTGCCTGCTTTGCGGTGATCAGAGCCTGCTCGGCGCGCTTGATGTCCAGTCCGAGCCGTTCGTCAGCAGGCATGCCCATAGCGGGGAGCGTACAACCACGTACGACGATTCGATCCTTGATGGATATCAAAGCTTTGATATGCTGCGCACGTCCGATGAGCTGAGCATGAGGAGAGCGCGGATGATTCCCGCAAGCCACCTTGACCTGCTGAGCCGGCCGTTGTTCGCCCACCTGGCGACCCGCGGGCCCGACGGAGCTCCCCACGTCAACCCGGTATGGACGGTCTGGGATGGGGAGGTCCTGCGGTTCACCACCACGACCGACCGCCGGAAGTGCAGAAACGTCATGGAGAACCCGCAGGTGGCGGTCTCCATCAACGACCCCGACGCGCCGTACCGTTATCTGGAGATCCGTGGAGTGGTCGAGCGGGTGGAGCCCGACCCGTCGGGCGACTTCTTCGACGCGCTCGCCGACCGCTACGGCCTGGAGTACGAACGGCCGATTGCCGATGCCGAGCGGCGGGCCGTGATCGTTATGAAGCCGACACACACCACCCGGCAGTAAAGCGCTCAGCGGCGGATCGTGATCGTCTCCGCGAGGGCCCGCACCTGCCGCGGCGACTCGAACAGCTCCGCCGCCATGCCCGCCTCTCGCGCCGCGGCGACGTTCACCGGGTTGTCGTCGAAGAACAGGATGTCCTGCGGCGTCGCCCCGACCCTCTCCGCACAGATCTCGTACGCACGCCGCTCCGGCTTGGCCGCCCCGATCCGGCACGAGAACGTCAACGAGGCGAACCGTCCCAGCCAGTCACCATGACGCGACTCCCAGAAGGGCACCAGCTCCTCGATGATGTTCGACAGCAGGCCCAGCCGGTGCCCCTGGTCCGCCAATTCGTGCACGACCTCCACCATCGACTCGTCCACGTCGCTCCAGCTGTGCAGGTCGGCGTCGATGAGCGCGGGCACGTCCGGGAAGCGCGTGCCCAGCCGGTCGGCCACCGCGCCCCAATACGCGACACCGCTCTGGCCCGCGTCATAGGACGGCCGGCAGGCCCAGTACGCCTCCCAGAACCGCTCCTCCGGTACGCCCGCCAGTTCGACGAGCCGTCGCCGGCTCTCCGGACTCTGGGTCCGGGCAATCACGCCATAAAGGTCGAACACCATCACATTGGCCATGCGCCCGACTCTACGGCGCGTATCCTGCCCCGGTGACCACTGCCGCCACGCTAGCTCCCCCTGTCCGTCCCGCCGCGCGTGTCCGCACGTCAGCGCCCTGGTGGATGGCGTCCGTCGCCGGGATCGCGGCGTTCACGGGCACGGGCTCCGCCACTCTGAACGGCGACGAACTGGCCACCGTCAGCGCCGCCTCCCGGTCGTTGTCCGGAATGTGGGAACTGGCCCAGCACATTGACGGCCATTTCCTGCCCTACTACCTGTTCATGCATTTCTGGGTGAAGGCGGACACGGCGGAGTTGTGGTTGCGGTTCCCGTCCGCGGTGGCGATCGCCGTGGCGGCCTGGTTCCTGGCCGATCTGGGCCGGCGCCTGCACAGCGTCCGGGCCGGTGTGATCGGTGCGGCCGTTTTCGCGATCCTGCCGACGGTGTCCTATTACGGGGCCTTCGCCAGGTCTTACGCCTTCGCCGCCGCAGCGGTCGTCCTCTCGTTCTGGGCACTGCACCGGGCGCTCGAGCGGCCGGCCGGCCGGCGGTGGGTGCTCTACGGGGTGGCGGTCGCGTTCGTGTGCTCCACGCACCTGTTCGCGGTGCTGGTGCTGCCCGCTCAGCTGTTCCTGGCCCGCCGCGCCGTGCTGGCGCGGATGGCCGCGGCGCTGGCCGCCGGGTGTGTTCCCGCCGTGGTGCTGGGGCTCATCGGGTACGGCGAGCGGCACGCCATCAGCTGGATCCCGCAGCGAGGGCCGGAGGTATGGCTGAAGTTCCCGAAGATGGCGGCGGGGACGACCGGGCTAGGCGTGATGTTGTTCGCGCTGGCCGTGGCCGGGGCGGTGCTGCTGTGGGCGGCGGCGCGCAGGCGGGCGCCGGGCGTGGCCGGTGGTCCGTGGGTGTTCGCCCTGGCGGGGTGGCTCGTGCTGCCGCCGGTGCTGCTGCTCGCGGTGTCCCACCTGGTGACGCCGGTCTACGTCGACCGCTACCTGTTCGTGACCGCTCCCGCGCTGGCGCTGCTGGCCGGGATGGCCGTGGCCTGCGTCCCGCGGCTCCCCGTGGTGACCCCGGTAGTGGCCACGGTGGTGACGGCAGTGGTGGTCGTGCTGCTCGGATGCGTGTTGTCGGTCCAGGAGCACGTGGACGTACGCGAAGAGAACGGGCGCTTCGAGAACATCCCGTGGGCGCTGCGCGTGATCAAGGCCGAGCCCGACGACGCCATCGTGTACGGGCAGAGCCAGCTGCGCGCGGGCTTCGACTACTACGCCGACTCCTTGATGCCCGTCGACGTGCTGAGGACGGGCGATTCCCCTGTCCCCGGCGGGTTCGGCTATCCGGAGCGCTCCGATGTCTCGGCGGCCCTGGAGCAGCGCGATCGGGTGTGGGTCGTCTGGCGCGGGACGAAGAAGTCGGGGCTGGAGGGCGACGGCCTCGACCGGGTCGGGGAGGTGCGGCAGGCGGGCTTCGAGCTCGGCCTCGCCAAGCACTCCGGCGATCTGCCTGGGCTGACGGTGGCGCTGTTCACCCGCCGGTGAGAGCCTCCGAGAAGAAGGCGGGCCCTCCCCTGACAGGAAGGGCCCGCCTCGCGCTTCCGGTCAGCCGACCTCGACGCCGCCGATCGACTTCTTGCCGCGGCGCAGGACCATGTAGCGCCCCGCCAGCAAGTCATCGGAGGTCGGTACGTAGGACTCGTCGGTGATCTTCACGTTGTTGAGGTACGCCCCGCCCTCCTTGACCGCCCGCCTGGCCGCCGACTTCGACTCCACCAAGCCGCTGTCGGACAGCAGGTCGACGAACGCCGCTCCGAGTGACTCGACCTTGGCCTTCGGCACCTCGGCGAGCGCGGCCCCGAGCGTGGCGGCGGGAAGCTCCTCCAGCGCGCCCTGACCGAACAGCGCCTTGGAGGCGGCCACGACCGCGTCGAGTTCGCGCTTGCCGTGGAGGAGCTCCGTAAGGTCCTCGGCCAGGGCGCGCTGGGCCTGACGGGCGAAGGGGCGTTCGGCGACGGCCTTCTCCAGTTCCTCGATCTCCTCGCGGCTCTTGAACGTGAACACCTTGAGGTAATGGATGACGTCACGGTCGTCGGAGTTGAGGAAGTACTGGTAGAAGGCGTAGGGCGAGGTCATCTCGGGGTCGAGCCAGAGGGCGCCGCCCACCGTCTTGCCGAACTTCGTACCGTCGGCCTTGGTGATCAGCGGCAGGGTGAGCGCGTGAACGTGCGTGCCCTCGATGCGGCGGACCAGGTCGGCGCCCGCGGTGATGTTGCCCCACTGGTCGCTGCCGCCGATCTGCAACGTGCAACCGTAGCGGCGGAACAGTTCCAGGTAGTCGTAGGACTGCAGGATCTGGTAGCTGAACTCGGTGTAGCTCAGGCCCTCCCCCGACAGGCGCGCGGACACCGCCTCCCTGGCCAGCATGCGGTTGACCGGGAAGTGCTTGCCGATGTCGCGCAGGAAGTCGATCGCGGTCAGCTCGCCGGTCCAGTCGAGGTTGCTCACCATGAGCGCCGCGTTCGGCTGCGCGTCGAAGTCGAGGAATCGGCCGACCTGGCCGCGCAGGCGCTTCACCCATTCCGCCACGATGTCGCTGGAATTGAGCGCGCGCTCGGTGTTGCGCCCGCTGGGGTCGCCGATCAGGCCGGTCGCGCCGCCGACCAGGCCGATCGGGCGGTGCCCCGCGAGCTGGAAGCGGCGCAACGTCAGCAGCGGCACGAAATGGCCGACGTGCAGCGAAGGAGCGGTGGGGTCAAAACCGGAATAGACCGTGATCGGTCCCTTGGCCATGGACGCGCGCAGGGCGTCGAGGTCGGTGGACTGCGCGATCAGACCTCGCCACGCGAGGTCATCGAGAATGTCGGTCACGGTGCCGGCTTTCCAGTAGACGGGTTGACGTTGATTCGATACAAGCGTGCCTGATCGCTCGGGCAGGCCGCCACTTGGATACGCTTCGTGTCCATGTGGAAGGTCCGTCGCGAGCTGGCCGTTTTGAAGATCTTAGGGGCTCTGGCATGCGCCGGACTCGCCCTTTACTGGTGGGCCGGAGCCGACGTGGGCGGCGTGATCCTGGCCGTTCCCGCGGCCGTGCTGATCGGCGCGATGGGCCTGCGCGACCTGCTCGTTCCCGTACGGCTGGCGGCCGACGAGAGCGGGATCACCGTGGTGCACGGGTTCGCGGGCAGGCGGCACGTGCCGTGGGAGGCGATCTGCGACATCAAGGTCGACGTCCGCAGGCGGTGGGGTCTGCGCAGCGAGATGCTGGAAATCGACACCGGGGACTTCCTGCACATCTTCAGCCCTCACGAGCTGGGCGCCTCCCCCACGGACGTGGCCGCGGCGTTGCGGCGCCGGGGTACGTGAGCGCGGTACGGCGAGACGGCCGGGTCGCCGTCGATCCAGAACCGCCACGGCGTCTCCTTGGCCGTCGAGACGCCCGTGCGGGGGCCCGACCTGATGGCGGACGGATCCGCGGGGCGGCCCTCCAGCATGACCACCGCGCCGTGCGGGACACCGGTGAGCCGGTGATCCCGCGTTAAGAGCGTCTCCGTTTCGCCGGGCGCGCCCGGCCAGATCGCGTCGATCCCGTTGTGCTCGCGGAGCAGACCGAGGGCGACCGCGAGCCTGGCCGGTCCGCGGGCGAGATCACGATCGGCGACCCGCCGGCCGCCTCCCGCGGGCGCGGAAGCCGAACCGCCCGTACGGCGGGCGCGGGCGACGTCCACGCCCGCCACCACCTCGCCCGCCCGCAGCAACACGGCCGAGCCCGAGCCCTCCGGCAGGCACACGAGGTTCGCGCAGAAGTGCATGCCGTAGGTGAAATAGACGTAGACGTGGCCGGGCCGGCCGAACATGACGGCGTTACGCGGTGTTCTGCCGCGGTAGGTGTGGGCGGCCGGATCCTCCCCCGGGCCGCCATACGCCTCCACCTCGGTCAGGCGCACGGCGACGGGACCGTGGACGAGGACACGCCCGAGCAGGTCGGGCGCCACCTCGGGCGACGGCCGGTCGAAGAAGCTCCGCGGCAGCGGGGCGGAGCTCAGCTGCCCGCCGCCCATGCCGCCTGCGCGTCGACGGACTCGCGCAGCGCGACGAGCTGGTCGCGTACGCGGTCGGGTGCGGTGCCGCCGTGGGCCTTGCGCGCGGCCAGCGCGCCGGGCACGCTGAGCACGTCGCGGACGTCCGGGGTCAGGTGCGGCGAAACCTTGACCAGCTCGTCGTCGGTCAGCTCGCCCAGGTCCTTGTCGTTGACCTGGCACCACACCACGAGATGGCCGACCGCCTCGTGCGCCTCGCGGAACGCCACCCCGCGGCGCACGAGAAGCTCGGCCAGGTCGGTGGCCAGCGCGAACCCGTCGGGGGCCGATGCCTCCATGCGGGCGGTGTTGACGCGCATCGTCGCCACCAGGCCGGCCATCGCGGGCAGGACCAGCAGCAGCGTGTCGACCGCGTCGAACACCGGCTCCTTGTCCTCCTGCAGGTCACGGTTGTAGGTCAGCGGCAGGCCCTTGAGCGTGGTCAGCAGCGCCGTCAGGTCGCCGATGAGCCGCCCCGACTTGCCGCGGGCCAGCTCGGCCACGTCGGGGTTCTTCTTCTGCGGCATGATCGACGAGCCGGTGGAGTAGGCGTCGTCCATCTCGATCCAGCGGAACTCCTGCGAGGCCCACAGGACGATCTCCTCGCCGAGCCGCGACAGGTGAATGCCGATCATGGCCGCGTCGAACAGGAACTCCGCCGCGAAGTCGCGATCGGCGACGGCGTCCATCGAGTTGGGCGCGGCGGCGGAGAAGCCCAGCTCCTCGGCCACGGCCTGCGGGTCGAGCGGCAACGAGGAGCCCGCCAGCGCGCCGGCCCCGAGCGGGGAGATCGCGGCGCGTTTGTCCCAGTCGGTGATGCGGTCGATGTCGCGGGCGAAGGCGTGCACGTGGGCCAGCAGCTGGTGGCCGAACGAGACCGGCTGCGCGTGCTGCAGGTGCGTCATGCCGGGCGCGGCCGTCTCGGCGTGCTGCTCGGCCTGCGTCATCAGGGCCGTCTCGAGCTCGACCAGGCGGGAGACGATCGTGCGCGCGTTGTCGCGTAGGTAGAGGCGCAGGTCGGTGGCGATCTGGTCGTTGCGCGAGCGCCCGGCGCGGAGCTTGCCTCCGAGCGAGCCGAGCCGCTCCAGCAGGCCCCGCTCCAGCGCGGTGTGCACGTCCTCGTCGGCGACCGTCGGCCGGAACTCGCCCGCCTTGCAGGCGCGCTCCAGGTCGTCGAGCGCGCCGATCATGCGCTCGAGCTCCTCATCGCTGAGCAGCCCCGCCCTGTGCAACACCCGGGCGTGCGCCCTGGACGCCGCCAGGTCGTACGGCACGAGCCGCCAGTCGAAGTGCACGCTCACCGACAGCCGGGTCAGCGCGTCGGACGGACCTCCTTCGAAGCGTCCGCCCCACAGCCGCATCGGCTTGCCATCACTCACCGTCATCTCCTCCGTGCCGTGTTCAATGATCGCGCCCGCTTCGTGGTCGTCGGCATCGTGTCTCGCGCTCCCCCGAGCTCCTGCGCTCCGGCCGCGACCTTAGTGCAACTCAACGCCTTTTCGCGTCGCGCGGCCGCGATCTTAGCCGGGAGGGAGAAGAGCTGGACGAAGCCCTTGGCCAGCGACTGGTCGAACGTGTCGCCGGTGTCGTAGGTGGCGAGCGAGAAATCGTACAGGGAGTCGTCGGAGCGGCGGCCGGTCACGGTGGCGTTGCCGCCGTGCAGGGTCATCCTGATCTCCCCGGTGACGTGCTTCTGGACGTCGGCGATGAGGGCGTCGAGCGCGTTCCTGAGCGGCGAGAACCACAGGCCGTCGTAGACAAGCTCGCTCCACCTCTGGTCGGCGCCCCGCTTGAAGCGGGCCAGGTCTCGCTCGACGGTGACGCTCTCCAGCTCCTTGTGGGCGGCGATGAGCGCGATCGCGCCTGGCGCTTCGTACACCTCGCGCGACTTGATGCCGACCAGCCGGTCCTCGACCATGTCGATCCGGCCGACGCCCTGCGCTCCGGCGCGTTTGTTGAGCTCGTCGATCACCTGGAAGGGCGTGAGCGCCCGGCCGTCGACCTTGACCGGGACACCCTGCTCGAAGGTGATGACGACCTCGTCGGCCGGGCGCGACTGCTTGGGGTCGGCGGTGTAGGAGTAGACCTCCTCGGTCGGGCCGTTCCAGATGTCCTCGAGGAAGCCGGTCTCGACGGCGCGGCCCCAGAGGTTCTGGTCGATGGAGAACGGGTTCTTCTTCGACGTCTCGATGGGCAGGCCCTTGGCCTCGGCGTACTCGATGGCCTTGTCGCGCGTCCAGGCGAAGTCACGCGCGGGCGCGATGATCTCGAGGTCGGGGGCCAGCGCGGCCAGGCCGGCCTCGAAGCGGACCTGGTCGTTGCCCTTGCCGGTGCAGCCGTGGGAGACGATGGTGCCGCCGAAGCCCTTGGCCGCCGACACCAGGTGCTTGACGATGAGCGGGCGCGACAACGACGACACCAGCGGGTAGCGGTCCATGTAGAGGGCGTTGGCCTGGAGCGCGGGCACGCAGAAGTCGGCGGCGAACTCCTCCCTCGCGTCCACGACGACCGACTCGACCGCGCCGCAGTCCAAGGCGCGCTTCTGGATGAGCTCCATGTCCTCGCCGCCCTGGCCGAGGTCCACGGCGACGCAGACGACCTCGGCGTTCATCTTCTCGGCGAGGTAGGGGATGGCGACCGAGGTGTCGAGACCGCCGGAATATGCGAGAACCACTCTGTCGGGCATTGTGCTTCGTCTCCAGTGCTGAATGTTGGGATGTCCCGTGCGGCGGAGCCCACTCACGCGGAGTGGGCTAACTACGTCGGTCGGCCACCTTCAGCAGCGCGTCGGCGACCGCCTGACCGCCCGCCGGATCGCGGCTGATGACGAGGATCGTGTCGTCACCCGCCACGGTCCCGAGAATGGACTCCCAGTCGGCGTGGTCGATGGCGGAGGCCAGGAACTGGGCCGCGCCCGGAGGGGTTCGCACGATGACCAGATTGGCCGAGGCCTCGGCCGCGACCAGCAGTTCCTCCGCGATGCGGTGCAGCCGCGCCGCCGGGGTCTCGCCGGTGCCGAGCCTGGCCAGCGGGATGCGGCCACCCCCCTCGCCGGGAAGTGCGTAGACCAGCGAGCCGTCCTCGGCGCGCAGCTTGAGCGCGCCGAGCTCGTCGAGGTCGCGCGAGAGCGTGGCCTGCGTGACCTCGACGCCGCTCTCGGCGAGCAGCTTGGCCAGCTCGGGCTGGGAGCGCACGGCCTGCCGCAGCAGCAGCTCGGTGATCTTCGCCTGCCGCGCCGCCTTGGTCATCGGAATGATCACGCGCCCTCCGGCACCCTGATCGGGTCGGCGTGCGCGGCCAGCCAGTGCAGCAGCGCCTTCTGGGCGTGCAGGCGGTTCTCCGCCTGGTCCCACACGACGCTTTGCGGGCCTTCGAGGACCTCCTCGGTGATCTCGTTGCCTCGGTAGGCGGGCAGGCAGTGCAGCACGATCGCGTCGGGCGCGGCGTAGCGGAGCAGCCCGGCGTTCACCTGGTACGGCATGAGCGCGGCGACCCGCTCCTCCTTCCCCTCCTGCCCCATGGACACCCACGTGTCGGTGGCGACCACGTGTGCGCCGTGGAGGGCGGCCACCGGGTCGGTCAGCGCGACGACGGAGCCGCCGGTCTTGGCGGCGATGGCGGCGGCCTGGTCGAGGATGACCGGGTCGGGCTGGTAGCCGGCCGGGGCGGCGATCCGTACGTGCAGGCCGGCCGTGGCGCCGCCGAGCAGGTAGGAGTGGGCCATGTTGTTGGCGCCGTCGCCCAGGTAGGTCAGCGTGAACCCGGCCGTGCGGCCCAGCCGCTCGTGGACGGTCTGCAGGTCGGCGAGGATCTGGCAGGGGTGGAACTCGTCGGTGAGCGCGTTGACGACCGGAACCCGGGAGTGCGCGGCCATCTCGTCGATGAGCTCCTGCCCGGAGGTGCGCCAGACGATGGCGGCGACCTGCCGCTCCAGCACCCTGGCGACGTCGGCGGTGGGCTCGCCGCGGCCCATGAGCACCGAGACGTTGTCGACGACCAGCGGCAGGCCGCCGAGCTCGCCGATGCCGGTGTGGAAAGAGATGCGGGTCCTGGCGGACGGCTTGTCGAACAACACCGCGACGGTGCGCGGCCCCTCGAACGGCCGGTAGCCGAACCGGTCCTTCTTCATCGCGGCGGCGAGCTCCAGCACCTCCGCCTGCTCGGCGGGCGACAGGTCGTCGTCTCTGAGGAAGTGACGGATGGTCATGCGGCCGCCTCCGTGAGGATCCGCGGGAAGGACGCGACCAGGGCGTCCACCTCGTCCGCCGTCACGACGAGCGGCGGCGCCAGGCGCACCGCGTCCGGTTGGAGCGCGTTGACCAGGAAGCCGGCCGCCGCGGCGGCCTCCTGCACCTGTGCCGCGCGCGGCTCGCGCAGCACCGTGGCCAGCCACAGGCCGCGACCGCGCACGCTCTCCAGCAGCGGGTGGTCGACGGCCTCCAGCCCATCGCGCAGCCGTGCGGCCACCGACCTGACGTGGCCGAGGTCGAGGTTGTCGAGGACGGCCAGCGCCGCGGCGCAGGAGACCGGGTTGCCGCCGAACGTCGAGCCGTGGTCGCCCTTCTCGAACGACCTGCCCACGTCGCCGAAGCCTACGCAGGCGCCGATCGGCAGGCCGCCGCCCAGGCCCTTGGCCAGGGTCAGGATGTCGGGGGTGACGCCGTCGGCCTGGTGGGCGAACCAGTGGCCGGTGCGGCCGATGGCGGACTGGATCTCGTCGGCGACCAGCAGCGCGCCGGTCGAGTCGCAGATCTCGCGGGCCGCCTCGAGGTAGCCGACGGGCGGCGGCACCACGCCCGCCTCCCCCTGCGTGGGCTCCAGGAAGAGCGCGATGCAGTCGCCGGTCATCGTCTCCTTGAGCGCGTCGGCGTCGCCGTACGGGACGAAACGCACGTCCACCGGGAACGGGCCGAACTGGTCGCGGATCGCCTTCTTGCCGGTCAGGGAGAGCGCGCCTATCGTGCGGCCGTGGAAGCCGTTCTCGGCGGCGACGAAGTAGGAGCGGCCCTCACGCCTGCCGTGTTTGAGCGCGAGCTTGTAGGCGGCCTCGTTCGCCTCCGTGCCGGAGTTGGCGAAGAAGACCCTGGCCGGGGCGTCGAGCATGCCGAGGAGCTTCTCGGCGAGCAGGACCTCGGGCTCGTGCAGGAACAGGTTGCTGGTGTGGGCGAGCGTGGCGACCTGCCGGGAGACGGCCTCGACCAGGGCGGGGTGGGCGTGGCCGAGCGAGCTGACCGCGATGCCGCCGATGAAGTCGAGATATTCCTTGCCGTCGACGTCCCATACGCGGGTGCCCTCGCCTCGGGCCAGCGCCACAGGGGGGACCCCGTAGTTGCCCATGAAGGCTTCTTCGAACCGTTTGAACAGGTTCATCAGGGCATCACCATCGTTCCGATCCCTTCGTTGGTGAAGATCTCCAGCAGCATCGAGTGGGGTACGCGGCCGTCGAGCACATGGGCCCGGGGCACGCCCCCTTGCACGGCCGTCAGGCAGGCCTCCATCTTGGGTACCATGCCGCTGGACAGCGTGGGCATCATGGTCGCGAGTTCGTCGGCGCTCAGCTCGTCGATCACGTCGGTGTCGTCGGGCCAGCTGGCGTACAGGCCCTCCACGTCGGTGAGCACGATCAGTTTGCGGGCCCGCAGGGCAACGGCGAGCGCGGCGGCCGCGGTGTCGGCGTTCACGTTGTAGATCTCTCCGTCGTCTCCCCGCGCCACGCTGGAGACGATCGGGATGCGGCCGTCGTCGAGCAGGGCGCCGACCGCGCCGGGCTCGACCTTGATGATCTCGCCGACCTGGCCGATGTCGACCGGCTCGCCGTCGACGACCGCGTGTTTGCGCACCGCGGTGAACAAGTGGGCGTCCTCGCCGGACATGCCGACGGCGAACGGGCCGTGCCGGTTGACCAGGCCCACGATGTCGCGGTTGACCTGGCCGACCAGCACCATCCTGACGACCTGCATGGCCTCGGGCGTGGTGACCCGCAGCCCGGCGGTGAAGGTGGACTCGATGCCCAGCCTGTCGAGCGCGCTGCTGATCTGCGGGCCGCCGCCGTGCACGACGACCGGGCGCAGGCCGGCGTGGCGCAGGAAGACGACGTCCTCGGCGAAGCCGGACTTGAGTGCCTCGTCGGTCATCGCGTTGCCGCCGTACTTGATGACGACGGTCGCGCCGTGGAAGCGGGTCAGCCACGGCAGGGCCTCGATCAGCGCCTCGGCCTTGGTGTGCGCGGTGGTCAGCCTCATGAGGAGTACGCCGAGTTCTCGTGGACGTAGGCGGCCGTCAGGTCGGTGGTGTGGACGGTCGCGGTGTGCGCGCCGGCCGACAGGTCGATGGTGATCGTCACGTCCCTGGGGCTCATGTCCACCTTGTCGCGGTCGTCACCCACCGCGCCGCCCCGGCAGATCCAGATGCCGTTGATGGCGACGTTGAGGCGGTCGGGCTCGAACTCGGCGTCGGTGGTGCCGACGGCGGCCAGCACGCGGCCCCAGTTGGGGTCCTCGCCATGAATGGCGCACTTGAGCAGGCTGGACCGGGCGACCGCGCGGCCCACTTTCACGGCGTCGTCCTCGTCCGCCGCGCCGACCACCTCGATGGCGATGGCCTTGGAGGCTCCCTCGGCGTCGACGAGCAGCTGCCTGGCCAGGTCGGCGCAGACCTCGGTGACCTTGTGCTCGAACTCGTCGAGGTCGGGCCTGACACCGGAGGCGCCGCTGGACAGCAGGAGCACGGTGTCGTTGGTCGACATGCAGCCGTCGGTGTCGAGGCGGTCGAACGTGACGGCCGTGGCCCTGCGCAGCACGGTGCCGAGCTCGTCGCCGGTCAGGTCGGCGTCGGTGGTGATCACGCAGAGCATGGTGGCCAGGGCGGGGGCGAGCATGCCGGCGCCCTTGGCCATCCCGCCGACCATGTACCCCCGCGGGGCTCCGCCCTCCGAGAACCCCCCGAACTGCAGGGAAGAGGCTTCTTCCCCCGCGGCGACTTCGCCGCCGCGCTTGAACGAGATCTTGGAGACGGTGTCGGTGGTGCGGATGGCGTCGGCCGCGGCCAGTCCGCCGTCGCGGGCGAGCTGGGCGGCGGCGGTCTCGACACCCGACAGCAACTCGTCCATCGGCAGCCGCTCGCCGATGAGGCCGGTCGAGCACACCGCGACCTCGCCCGCGGAGTCCTGCAGGAGTTCGGCCACCTTCTCGGCGGTGGCGTGCGTGTCCTGGAAACCCTCGGGGCCGGTGCAGGCGTTGGCTCCGCCGGAGTTGAGCACGACCGCGCGCAGCCGCCCGCCCGCCAGGACCTGCTGCGACCAGAGCACGGGGGCGGCCTTGACGCGGTTGGCGGTGAAGACGCCCGCGGCGGCGCGGCTGGGTCCGTCGTTGACGACGAGAGCGAGATCGCGGGCGCCGCCGGGCTTGATCCCTGCGGCGACTCCCGCGGCCCTGAAGCCTAGGGGTGCCGTGACGCTCATGCCACCGCC
Organism: Nonomuraea diastatica; assembly: GCF_004349015.1. NCBI lineage: Bacteria > Bacillati > Actinomycetota > Actinomycetes > Streptosporangiales > Streptosporangiaceae > Nonomuraea > Nonomuraea diastatica. The sequence continues at coordinate 122,255 of NZ_SMKP01000002.1, read as the reverse complement.
TTCTGCGGGGACGGGAGCGATGAGCTCCCGTGCTCGTCGGTTGATGCGCTGCGCTTGCTCAAGGTGCAACTCCTGTCAGGGGGAGGCCGAGCTCTTCCGGCAGGCCGAGGGCGATGTTGACGCTCTGGACGGCGCCCCCGGCCGTGCCCTTGGTGAGGTTGTCGATGGCGATGACGGCGACCACGCGTCCCGCGCGCTCGTCGAGCGTCACCTGCAGGGCCGCGGTGTTGGCGCCGTACGTCATGGAGGTGGCCGGCCAGACGCCCTCCGGCAGCAGCTTGACGAACGGCTCGCTCTTGAGCGCGACCTCGTACGCCGTGCGCAGCGACTCCTTGGTGACACCGGGAGCGGCCGGGGCGGAGCAGGTGGCGAGGATGCCACGGCTCATGGGGGCCAGCGTCGGGGTGAACGAGACGCGCACGGGAGCGCCGGCGACCGCCGACAGCCCCTGCTCCATCTCGGGCGTGTGGCGGTGGGCGCCGCCCACGGCGTACGCGCCGGCCGAGCCCATGACCTCGCTGCCGAGCAGGTGGGGCTTGAGCGCTCTGCCCGCGCCGCTGGTGCCGGAGGCGGCGACGACGACCACGTCGTGCCCGGCCAGCCCGGCGGCGAACGCGGGTGACAGGGCGAGCAGGACGGAGGTCGGGTAGCACCCGGGGACGGCGATCCTGGTCGCCTGCCTGAGCACCTCGCGCTGTCCGGGCAGCTCGGGCAGGCCGTAGGGCCAGGTGCCGGCGTGCTCGCCACCGTAGAACTCCTGCCAGGCGGCGGGGTCGGCGAGCCGGTGGTCGGCGCCGCAGTCGACGACCAGCGTCTCCCCGCCGAGGGCGGCGGCGACGGCGGCCGAATGACCGTGCGGCAGCGCGAGGAAGACCACGTCGTGCCCGGCGAGCGTGCCGGGGGTGGTGTCGTCGAGGACGCGGTCGGCCAGTTGTGGCAGGTGTGGCTGGTGGGCGCCGAGACGGCTGCCCGCGCTCGAGGCCGCGGTGAGCGCCCCGATCTCGAACTCCGGATGGCCCAGAAGGAGGCGGAGCAGCTCTCCTCCCGCGTAACCGCTGGCTCCTGCGATCGCCGCCCTCATCCCGCCGCCTCCTGCATATTCATGCATCATAGCTCATGACCTTGCTGGTGAAAATAATGCACTGGCGAGGATGAATATGCAAGCCGTGATGAGCCCGGGAGACCACATCGTGAGACCCGGCGGCCTCTGGTGACGCGTCCAGCGCTACCGCCCCGCAAGGGTCATGACGTGGCCGGACGTGTGGTGGCCGGAGAGGAGGGCCGCAGCGCGCCGCCCGGATCCCTCACGGGCGGGCCCGGCGACGGGGGCATGGGGCGGCCCGGGCAGGGCGGACCCGGCACGCGGCTGCCGGCACGAGGGGCGCCGGGCGGCTCCTTGCATGCCTTCACCTATGACCCGGCGACCGCGATGTTAATCCTGGGTATCGCAGATTCCCAGCGGGGGACGTACCGGGCGGGCCCGTTCCCGAGGGCCCGCCCGGTACGTGTCAGCGGAGGAAGGCGGCGGCCACGCCCGCGTCCACCGGGACGTGCAACCCCGTGGTGTGGGTCAGGTCGCCGCCGGTGAGCGCGAAGACCGCGGCGGCCACGTGCTCGGGCAGGACCTCCCGCTTGAGCAGGGTGCGCTGGGCGTAGAACTCGCCCAGCTTCTCCTCCTCCACCCCGTAGACGGCCGCGCGGTTGGCGCCCCAGCCGGAGGCGAAGATGCCGGAGCCGCGCACCACGCCGTCGGGGTTGATGCCGTTGACGCGGATGCCGTGCCCGCCCAGCTCGGCCGCCAGCAGGCGCACCTGGTGCGCCTGGTCGGCCTTGGCGGCGCCGTAGGCGACGTTGTTCGGCCCGGCGAAGACGGCGTTCTTGGAGGAGATGTAGACGATGTCGCCGCCCATGGCCTGGTCGATCATGACCTTGGCGGTCTCGCGGGAGACCAGGAACGAGCCGCGCGCCATGACGTCGTGCTGCAGGTCCCAGTCGGCCAGGGTGGTCTCCAGCAGCGCGCGCGACAACGACAGGCCGGCGTTGTTGACCACCAGGTCCACGCCGCCGAAGGCGAGCACGCCCGCGCGGACGGCCGCGACGACCTGCTCCTCCGACGTGACGTCGACCGCGACCGCAACGGCCACGTCCGGCTCGCGGTACGCACCCGCGCCCAGCTCGGCGGCCACCTTCTCGGCGGCGGCCACGTCGCGGTCGGCGACGATCACGCACGCGCCCTCGGCGGCGAGCCTGCGCGCGGTGGCCGCGCCGATGCCGGAGCCGCCGCCGGTGACCAGCGCGACGCGCGTGGCCAGCGGCTTGGGCCTGGGCATGCGGCGGAGCTTGGCCTCCTCCAGCTCCCAGTACTCGATGCGGAACTTCTCCGACTCGGGGATGGGTGCGTACGCGGAGACGGACTCCGCGCCGCGCATGACGTTGATGGCGTTGACGTAGAACTCGCCGGCCACGCGGGCGGTCTGCTTGTCCTTGCCGAACGAGAACATGCCGACGCCCGGCACGAGCACGATCGCCGGGTCGGCGCCTCGCATGGGAGGCGAGGCGGGGGTGGCGTGCCGCTCGTAGTAGGCGGTGTAGTCCGCGCGGTAGGCGGCATGCAGCTCGCGCAGCCGCTCGGCCGCCTGCTCCAGGGGCGCGTCCGGAGGCAGGTCGAGCACGAGCGGCGCCACCTTGGTGCGCAGGAAATGGTCGGGGCAGGACGTGCCCAGCGCCGCCAGCCTCGGATGCTCGGCCCGGGAGACGAAGTCGAGCACCTCGGGCGTGCCGGTGTAGTGGCCGACGACCCGCATGTCGGTGGAGGCCAGGCCGCGGATCACCGGGAACAGCGCGGCGGCGCGGGCGTGCCGCTCCTCCTCCGGCAGCGTCTGGTGGATCACCGGGCCGAACGGATCCGCGCGGCCGTGCTCGGCCAGGTACGCCTCGGCGGTCCTGATGATCTCCAGCGAGCGGGCCTCGCACTCCTCGGACGTCGAGCCCCATGCGGTGATGCCGTGGCCGCCGAGAACGCACCCGATGGCCCGCGGGTTCGCCTCCTTGATGGCGGCGATGTCCAGGCCCAGCTGGAAACCCGGCCGCCGCCACGGCACCCACACGACCCGGTCGCCGAACACGCGCCCGGTCAGCTCCTCACCGTCGGCGGCGGTGGCCAGCGCGATGCCCGCGTCGGGGTGGAGGTGGTCGACGTGCGCGGCCTCCACGAGACCGTGCATGGCGGTGTCGATCGACGGCGCGGCCCCGCCCTTGCCGTGCAGGCAGTAGCCGAACGCCGCCACCATCTCGTCCTCGCGCTCCACGCCCGGGTAGACGCCCTTGAGGGCGCGCAGCCGGTCGAGGCGGAGCACGGCCAGGCCGGACTCCTTGAGCGTCCCCAGGTCGCCGCCGGAGCCCTTGACCCAGAGCAGCTCGACGTCCTCGCCGGTGACCGGGTCGGGCGCGGCTCCCTTGGCCGAGGTGTTGCCGCCCGCGAAGTTGGTGTTGCGCGGGTCGGCGCCCAGGCGGTGAGAGCGTCCGAGCAGTTCGTTCACGACGTCCATGGTGGTTCAGGCCCCCCAGCCGGCCTGCTGGCCGCCGACACGCTCGGCGGCGATCTTCTCGAAGTATCCGGACTTGGCGTACGCGCTCATCGGGTCGGGCGCGAGACCCATCTCCTCGCGCAGCTCGGCCAGCAGCGGGCGCACGTCGGTGTTGTAGGCGTCCATGAAGACGGCGTTGGCGCCCAGCACGTCGCCGTCGGCCTGCGCGGCCGACAGCGCCTCGCGGTCGACCAGCAGCGCCTTGGCGGTGGCCTCCTGGACGTTCATGACCGAGCGGATCTGGCCCGGGATCTTGGGCTCGATGTTGTGGCACTGGTCGAGCATGAACGCCACCCCGCGGGGGGCGGAGCCCTCCGCACTCCCCCCGAAAGGCTTCGTGCTTTGCTCGTTCTCCCCCACGAGGTCGTGCAAGGCTGCGCCTTGCACGACCTCGTGCATGATCCGGAACAGCTGGAACGGGTCGGCCGCGCCCACCATCAGGTCGTCGTCGGCGTAGAAGCGGGAGTTGAAGTCGAAGCCGCCGAGTTTGCCCTCACGCAGGAGGAAGGCGACGATGAACTCGATGTTGGTGCCGGGGGCGTGGTGGCCGGTGTCCACGACGACCTGCGCCTTGGGGCCGAGCTTGACGCAGTGGGCGTAGGCGGTGCCCCAGTCGGGCACGTCGGTGGCGTAGAAGGCGGGCTCGAACAGTTTGTACTCCAGCAGGAAACGCTGGCCGTCGCCGAGCCGCTCGTAGACCTCGGCCAGCGCCTCGGCCAGACGGTCCTGGCGGGCCCTGATGTCGTCCTGGCCCGGGTAGTTGATGCCGTCGGAGAACCACAGCTTGAGGGTGTCGGAGCCGGTGGCGTCCATGATGTCGACGCACTCGAGCAGGTGGTCGGTCGCCTTGCGGCGCACCTGGGCGGAGGGGTGGGTGACACTGCCGAGCATGTAGTCGTCGTCCTGGAAGACGTTGGAGTTGATCGCTCCGATGCCGACGCCCGCCTCGCGGGCGTGCCGGGCCAGATCGGCGTAGTCGTCCACCTTGTCCCACGGGATGTGCAGCGCGACCGTGGGGGCGATGCCGGTGTGCGCGTGCACCTGGGCGGCGTCGGCGAGCTTCTCGTACGGGTCGCGCGGCACCCCCTTCTGGGCGAACACCTTGAACCGGGTGCCGCTGTTGCCGTACGCCCAGGAGGGTGTCTCGATGTGCTGCGCCCGCAGCACGGCCTTGATGTCAGTCATGACTCCCCGATCAATCCAGGTGGAAGACTTCGGTCAGCGGTTTCATGCCCTCGTCGGGGCGGCCGTCGAGGTTCTCGAAGAACGGCGCCATCTCCGCCTGCCAGCGGGCGTTGACCTCGGTCTCGGCCATGGCCTTCTGGGCGGCCTCGAAGTCCTCGGTCTCCAGATAGCCCACGAGCAGGCCGTCGTCCCTGAGGAAGAGCGAGTAGTTGTGCCAGCCGGTGCGCGACAGCGCCTCTCGCATCTCCGGCCAGACCTCGCGGTGGCGCTCGCGATATTCCACCAGCCGCTCCGGGCGGACTTTCAGCAGGAAGCAGACGCGTTGCACTGGCACTCCCCTCAAAACGTTTTAATGCTTCGCCAGGAAACTATGATTCCAGCTGCCCGCTGTCAATGCGCGTCCGGCCCCTCCGTGGTCCCGCGCGCAGGTGGGAGCGCCGGAACCACCCACCGTCCGCGCCCCCGGCTGTCAGCCGGCGATGACGCGGGCGTCACCCGCGGCCACGGTGACGGATGCGCCCGACGCCGAGGTCACGACGGCGTCCTCGGCCGTGTGGTTGATCGCGAACAGGTGGGAGCGGCCGTCGGGGTGGGAGCGCCGCACGACCTCTACCCCCGGCGGGCTCGTCGCGGGCGGCCTCGCCTCGGCCTCGGCGCAGACCGCGGCGATCACCCCGGCCAGGGCGTCGTCGTCGAGCCTGGTGGTCAGGTAGTGGGCCGCGCCGTCGCCCCACGCGTTGCGGGTCCACGCGGGCTCTCCGGTGGCGTAGGTGTCGAGGACCTTCGCGCTGGTGGCGTGCGCGACCTCGCTCCACGCGCTCCCCGACCCGCCGGAGGCCAGCCGGATCGGGCCGTCCAGCGGGAAGAACTCCTCCACGGTGACGCCCAGCAGGTCGCGCCAGGCCCCGGGATAGCCGCCGAGGCGCACCCGGTCGTGCTCGTCGACGATCCCGCTGTACGGACCGACGAGCGTCACGCCGCCCGCCCGTACGAACCCCTCCAGGTTGGCCGCCCCCGAGTCGCTCACCAGGTAGAGCGCCGGCACCAGGACCAGGCGGTAGCCGGTCAGGTCGCCTTCGGGGTGTGCCAGGTCGCAGGTGATGCCGGCCCGCCACAGCGCGGCGTGCCAGCGCTTGGCCTCCTCCACCGGGTCGAGCTCGGAGGAGGGCTGGGCGGGATGGTCCTGCGCCCACACGCTGGAGTGGTCGATCAGGATGGCGACGTCGGCCTTGACCCTGCTGCCCGCCACCTCCGAGAGCCCGGCCAGCTCGGCCCCGAGCGCGCTCACCTCGCGCCAGACCTTGGTGTTGACGCCGGCGTGCGGGAGCATCGCCGAGTGCCACTTCTCGGCGCCGGCGCGCGAGGCCCGCCACTGGAAGAACATGATCCCGTCGGCGCCCCTGGCCAGATGGGCCAGCGAGTTGCGGCGCAGCTCGCCGGGCGCCTTGGCCCGGTTGCGCGGCTGCCAGTTGACCGCGCTGGTCGAGTGCTCCATCAGCAGCCAGGGGCGGCCGCCGTTGAGCGAGCGCGCGTAGTCGGCGGCGAAGGCCAGGTCGATGTGCGGCTCCGCGCGGGCGCCGATCAGGTAGTGGTCGGTGGAGACCACGTCGAGCTCGGCGGCGAAGGCCCAGCAATCCATGTCCCAGTGGGCGCCCGCCATGAGGTTGGTGGTCGCGGGCACGCCGGGGGTGAGCTCGCGGAGCAGGTCGCGCTCGGCGACGTAGAGCTCGACGAGCGCGTCGGAGCTGAACCTGCGGAAGTCGAGTTGCTGGCCGGGGTTGGGCAGGCTGGGGGTGTCACGCGGCGGCAGGATCTGCGCCCACTCGCCGTAGTGCTGGGACCAGAACGCGCTGCCCCAGGCGTCGTTGAGCGCCTCCAGGGAGGCGTAGTGGGAGCGCAGCCAGGCGCGGAACGCGGCCGCCGAGGTGTCGCAGTAGCAGCGGGCGTTGTGGCAGCCGTACTCGTTGTGCACGTGCCACAGGGCCAGGGCCGGGTGGTCGCGGTAGCGGGTGGCCACCTGTTCCGTGACGCGCAGCGCCTTCTCGCGGTAGATCGGCGAGCTGGGGCAGAAGCCCTGCCTGCTGCCGTGGTGCAGCCGCCGGCCGCCGGAGTCGACCGGCAGGGCCTCGGGGTAGGCGTCGCCGAACCAGGGCGGCGGGGAGGCGGTCGGCGTGGCCAGGTTGGCCGCGATCCCGCTGGCGGCCAGCAGGTCCATGACGCGGTCGAACCAGCCGAAGTCGAACACGCCCTCGGCGGGCTCCAGCAGCGCCCATGAGAAGACGCCCACGCTGACCCGGTTGACGCCGGCCTCGCGCATCAGCGCGACGTCCTGCTCCCACGTCTCCTCGGGCCACTGCTCGGGATTCCAGTCGCCGCCGTAAGCGATGACATCCGGCATGAAGCCTGCCTTTCGAGATACTGTTAGCGCTCACAGCTGGTGACGCCAGGTTCACGGAGGGATTAAAACGTTCCGCGGCGCAGGGCACAAGCCCCGGTCGCCCGGCCCGCTCGGCATACGCGCGGCGTGCCCGCAGCGCGGGCGCGGGGTGTGCGCGGCAACGCCGCCGGCCCCGGCGGTGGCTGCCAGGACCACAGGGCTCCCCCGCGATAGAACGTTTTACTTCCCGCGCGGGAGGTTAGAGTCCGGCATGCGGCGGTGTCAACGCGGATCGGCATCACGACCGGTGCCGCGACTGGCGCGCGCATCGTTAGTACGTTTTAATGAGGGCTCATGGCCATGGTCAGCATCAAGGACGTCGCCGCGCACGCCGGTGTCTCACCCGGCACGGTCTCCAACGTACTGAACCGGCCAGGGAAAGTCGCGCCCGCCACCAGGGAGCGGGTGGAGGCGGCCATCAGCGAACTGGGGTTCGTCCGCCACGGCTCGGCTTCGACGCTGCGCGCCGGGCACAGCAGGACGATCGGCCTGAGCGTGATCGACATCGGCAATCCCTTCTTCACCGAGGTCGCCGCCGGCGTCGAGGACGTCGCCAGCGAGCTGGGCTACGCCGTGATCCTCGGCAACTCGGCCGGCTCGCAGGACAAGGAGGACCGCAACCTGCGGGTGCTGGCCGAGCATCGCGTCCGCGGCGTGCTGATCACCCCGTCGGGTGAGGACCCGGCGCGGCTCGAACGGCTGCGCGAGCACGGAATCAGCGTGGTGCTCGTCGACCATCCCGCGCACCGGCCCGACCAGTGCGCGGTGGCCGTGGACGACGTCGGCGGCGGGCGGGCCGCGGTCGCCCACCTGCTGGCCAAAGGGGCGCGCAGCGTCGCCTACGTGACCGGCCCGCTGACCATCCGGCAGTGCGTGGAGCGGCGGGAGGGCGCGAGTGCCGCGATGCGGGCCACCGGCCTCGACCCCGCGGGCCTGCGGGTGATCGAGGCGATGACGATGACCGCCCGCGCGGGCGAGAAGGCGGCCGCCGACCTGATCGCGAGCGGCCTGCCCGAGGCCGTCTTCTGCGCCAACGACCTGCTGGCCCTCGGCGTGCTGCGCGCGCTGCTGCGGGCGGGGGTGAGGGTGCCCGAGGACGTCGCGCTCATGGGCTACGACGACATCGACTTCGCCGCCGCCTCCACCGTGTCGCTCAGCTCGATGCGCCAGCCCACCTACCAGCTCGGCCGCATCGCCACCGAGCTGCTGCTCGACGAGTGCGACAACCCCGAGACGCACGCGCACCAGCACATCATGTTCCAGCCCGAGCTCTTCGCCAGGGAGTCCACGCAGTGAGTCACCGTTTCGCCGCCGTCGATCTGGGCGCCTCCAGCGGCCGGGTGATGCTGGCCGACCTGTCCGGCGGGCTGCGGCTGACCGAGGCGCACCGGTTTCCCAACGGCCCGGTACGCGTGGCGAACCGGCTCCACTGGGACATCCTCGGCCTCTACCGGGAGATTCTGACGGGGCTGCGCGCCGCCGGGCCCGTCTCCTCCATCGGCGTGGACTCGTGGGCGGTCGACTACGGACTGCTCGACGAGTCCGGCGGGCTGATCGGCAACCCGGTGCACTACCGCGACGACCGCACGCGAGGTGTGCCCGAGCAGGTGGCCGCCCTGGTCGGGGCCGACACGCTGTACGACGTGTCGGGCCTGCAGGTGTTGCCGTTCAACACCCTCTACCAGCTGCTGACCGACCGGCTCGACGGCGCCGCCACGATGGTGCTGATCCCCGACCTGATCGGCTACTGGCTCACCGGCGAGCTGGGCGCGGAGGTTACCAACGCCTCGACGACGGGGCTGCTCGACGTGCGCACCAGGTCGTGGGCGCGGCCCCTGATCGAGCGGCTCGGGCTGCCGGCCGGCCTCTTCCCGCCGCTGCGCCGGCCCGGCGAGCCGATCGGCGGGCTGCGCCGCGACGTGGCCGCGGAGGTCGGCTGGTCCGCGCCCGTCAGGGCGGTGGGCTCGCACGACACGGCCTCGGCGGTGGCCGCGGTGCCCGCGTCGGGCCCGGCCTTCGCCTACATCTCGTGCGGCACGTGGTCGCTGGCCGGCGTCGAGCTGCCCGACCCTGTGCTGACGCCGGAGAGCCGGGCCGCGAACTTCACCAACGAGGCCGGCATCGACGGCACCGTCCGCTATTTGCGCAACGTCATGGGCCTGTGGCTGCTGCAGGAATGCATGCGGGCCTGGCCGGGCTCCGACCTGGGCGAGCTGCTGACGGCCGCGGCGGCCGAGCGGCCGTTCGCCGCCGTGGTCAACCCCGACGAGCCGGTGTTCCTGCCGCCGGGCGACATGCCGGCCAGGATCGCGGCCGAGTGCCGCCGCACGGGCCAGCGGCCTCCCTCCTCACCCGCCGCGTACGCGCGCTGCGTGCTGGAGAGCCTGGCGCTCGGGCACCGGCGGGCCGTGCGCCAGGCGATGGAGCTGTCGGGGCGCGACATCGAGGTCGTCCACCTGGTGGGCGGCGGGTCGTACAACGAGCTGCTGTGCCGGCTCACCGCCGACGCCTGCGGGCTGCCGGTGGTGGCGGGCCCGGCGGAGGCGACCACGCTCGGCAACGTGCTGGTGCAGGCGCGCGCGGCCGGGCTGGTCTCCGATCTGGAGGAGATGCGCTCGCTGGTCGCCGCCTCCCAGCCGTTGCGCCGCTACGAGCCGTCCGGCGACGACCGGCTCTGGGACGAGGCCGCCGCCCGCGTGTTCTGATCCTCTCTGACCTGCGCTTTCCGGTTTTCTCCCTCGTCGGGTAGGGCACAAGTCGGACCGGGGAGCATCGGGGGGCTTCATGGATCTCACGTGGCCGTTGTTGCGGCAGCTGACCGGCGAGGACCGCACGGGCCGTGGGCAAGCGGTGAAGTCGGCCGCGACGGAGGGGGTGCGGGCCCGCACGGCCGGGGCCGACCGCGTCGTCAAGTCGATATGCCCGTACTGCGCGGTGGGTTGTGGCCAGGACGTGTACGTACGCGACGAGCGGGTCGTCCAGATCGAGGGCGACCCCGACTCCCCCATCAGCCGCGGCCGGCTGTGCCCGAAGGGCGCGGCCACCCTGCAGCTCACCACCGGCTCCGGCCGTCAGCGCCAGGCGCTCCACCGGCCGTCGGGCGCGGCCGACTGGCAGCCGATCGACCTGGCCACCGCCATGGACATGGTGGCCGACCGGATCATCGCCACCCGGCGTGAGACCTGGGAGCAGGAGCGCGACGGCAGGCGCGCCGCCCGCACCATGGGCATCGCCAGCCTGGGCGGCGCCACGCTGGACAACGAGGAGAACTACCTCATCAAGAAGCTGCTGACGTCGCTCGGCGTGGTGCAGATCGAGAACCAGGCCCGCGTCTGCCACAGCTCCACCGTGGTCGGGCTCGGCACGTCGTTCGGCCGGGGCGGCGCCACCACGTTCATGCAGGACCTGCAGCACTCCGACTGCGTGGTCATCCAGGGCTCGAACTTCGCCGAGGCGCACCCGGTGGGCTTCCAGTGGGTGATGGAGGCCAAGGCGCGCGGCGCGGTGGTCATCCACGTCGATCCGCGCTTCACCCGCACCAGCGCGCTGGCCGACCTGCACGTGCCCATCCGCGCCGGCTCGGACGTGGCCTTCCTCGGCGCGATCATCAACCACGTGCTGGAGAACGACCTGTACTTCCACGAGTACGTGGTCAACTACACCAACGCGGCCACCATCCTCAACGAGGACTACCGCGACGCCGAGGACGGAGACGGCGTCTTCTCCGGTTTCGACGCCGCCGGCCACACCTACGACGACGAGAGCTGGCAGTACGAGGGCATGCGGGCCGAGCCCGCGGCGGGCGACCGCGACAGCGACTACCAGCGGCGGTCCGGCCGGGTGCCGCCGGGCCGCACCGAGATCACCGGCAGCGCCGGCATACCCATGGACGGCACGCCCCGGCGCGACGAGACGCTGCGCGACCCCCGCTGCGTCATGCAGATTCTGCGCCGCCACTTCGCCCGCTACACGCCGGAGATGGTCGAGCAGGTGTGCGGGGTGCCCCGGCGCCTGTTCGAGGAGGTGTGCCGCCACCTGACGGAGAACTCCGGGCCCGACAAGACCTCCGAGTTCGTCTACGCGGTGGGCTGGACGCAGCACAGCGACGGCTCGCAGTTCGTCAGAGCGGCGAGCATCCTGCAACTGCTGCTCGGCAACATCGGCCGGCCCGGCGGCGGCATCCAGGCGCTGCGCGGGCACGCCAGCATCCAGGGCTCCAGCGACATCCCCACGCTGTTCAACCTGCTGCCGGGCTACATCCCGATGCCGCACGCGCACGAGCACGAGCGGATGCGCGACTTCCTGCAGGCGGACGCGCCGCACGGCGGGTTCTGGGCGAACATGCCCGCCTACCTGGTGAGCCTGCTCAAGGTCTGGTGGGGTGATGCGGCGCAGCCGGACAACGACTTCCGCTTCGACCACCTGCCCCGGCTGACCGGCTCGCACAGCACGTACGACACCGTGATGTCGCAGCTGGCCGGCGAGTGCAAGGGCTACATCCTGCTCGGCGAGAACCCCGCGGTCGGCTCGGCGAACGCCAGGATGCAGCGCCTGGGCATGGCCAAGCTCGACTGGCTGGTGGTGCGCGACCTCAACCTGATCGAGAGCGCCACCTGGTGGAAGGACGGCCCGGAGATCGAGACGGGCGAGCTGGCCACGGCGGACATCGGCACGGAGGTGTTCTTCCTGCCGGCGGCGACGCACACCGAGAAGAGCGGCAGCTTCACCAACACCAACCGGTGGTTGCAGTGGCACCACCAGGCGGTCGAGCCGGCCGGTGACGCGCGCAGCGATCTGTGGTTCATGTACCACCTGGGGCGGATCATCAGGGAGAAGCTGGCCGGCTCGCAGGATCAGAAGGACGCGCCGGTGCTGGAGCTCACCTGGGACTATCCGGTCGAGGGCGCGACGGCCGAGCCCTCGGCGGAGGCGGTGCTGGCCGAGATCAACGGCTGGGACGCACAGGGACGGCCCCTGTCCGGGTACGCCGAGCTCGCCGACGACGGCTCCACCGCGTGCGGCTGCTGGATCTACTGCGGCGTGTACGCCGGCGGCGTCAACCAGGCCGCCCGCCGCAAGCCCTGGACCGAGCAGAGCTGGATCGCCGCGGAATGGGCGTGGGCGTGGCCGGCCAACCGGCGCATCCTGTACAACCGGGCCTCGGCCAGGCCCGACGGCAGCCCGTGGAGCGAGCGCAAGCAACTGGTCTGGTGGGACGAGCCGGCGCAGCGCTGGACCGGTCACGACGTGCCCGACGTCGAGGTGGGCAAGAGCCCGGCGTACCGGCCGCCGCCGGACGCCCGCGGCGTGGCGGCGTTGTCGGGGATCGACCCGTTCATCATGCAGGCCGACGGGAAGGGCTGGTTGTTCGCGCCCGCGGGGGTCGTGGACGGGCCGCTGCCCACGCACTACGAGCCGCAGGACTCTCCGGTGGCCAACCCGCTCTACGGGCACCAGCGCAACCCGGCACGCAAGCTCTATCCGCACGAGGACAACCGTTATCACCCGAGCGGGGATGATCCGGGCGCGTCAGTCTTCCCGTACGTGGTGACGACGTACCGGCTGACCGAGCACTTCACCGCCGGCGGCATGAGCCGTTTCACGCCCTACCTGTCGGAGCTGCAGCCGGAGATGTTCTGCGAGGTCTCGCCCGGCCTGGCCGCCGAGCGCGGGCTCGTGCACGGCGACTGGGCCACGATCATCACCGCGCGCAACGCCATCGAGGCGCGGGTGATGGTCACCGACCGCATGCCGTCGCTGCGTCTCGACGGGCGGGTGCTGCACCAGATCGGGCTGCCGTTCCACTTCGGGCCCAACGGGCTGGCCAGGGGCGACGCGGCCAACGAGCTGGCGTCGATCTCGCTGGACCCCAACTCCCACATCCAGGAGGTCAAGGCCCTCTCGGCGGACATCCGCCCGGGACGCCGGCCGCGCGGCCCGGCGCTGCGCGAGCTGGTCCGCTCCTACCAGCGGCGGGCCGGCATCGGCGAGCACACCGGAACGGAGGCGTGAGCCATGGCCTTCGACCTGGACGAGAAGCTCGCGGACGGCCGTGTCGGGTTCTTCACCGACACCAGCATCTGCATCGGCTGCAAGGCGTGCGAGGTGGCGTGCAAGGAGTGGAACGCGGTCCCCGACGACGGCATGACCTTCACCGGCATGTCGTACGACAACACCGCAGGACTGGGCGCCGACACCTGGCGGCACGTGGCGTTCGTCGAGCAGCGGCAGCCGCTCGGCCACCAGGAGCCGGGCGTCGGCGACATGGACTTCCGCTGGCTGATGGCCTCCGACGTGTGCAAACACTGCACCCACGCGGCCTGCCTGGACGTGTGCCCGACGGGGTCGTTGTTCCGCACCGAGTACGGCACCGTCGTGGTGCAGGAGGACGTCTGCAACGGTTGCGGCTACTGCGTGCCCGCCTGCCCGTTCGGGGTGATCGGCAGGCGGGAGACCACGGGCGTGGCGGCCAAGTGCACGATGTGCTACGACCGGCTGGGCGCCGGCGAGGAGCCCGCCTGCGCCAAGACGTGCCCGACCGACTCCATCCAGTTCGGCGACCTGGACGAGCTGCGCGAGCGGGCCGAGCGCCGCCTGGAGCAACTCCGCGCGGCCGGGGCCGGCTCGGCCCGCCTGTACGGCCACGACCCTGACGACGGCGTGGGCGGCACGGGTGCGTTCTTCCTGCTGCTGGACGAGCCCGAGGTGTACGGTCTGCCGCCCGACCCGGTGGTGACCACCCGTGACCTGCCGTCGATGTGGCGGCACGTGGGGGTCGCCGCCCTGGCCCTGCTCGCCGGCGTGGCCGCGAGCGCGTGGAGGAGACAGTCATGAGCCAGACCGACGTGTGCCTGGACGGCTCGGCCGGGCTGCGCGGCGAGCGCGAGGCCACGCCGGGCTCGGCGGGCCGCAGGCTCGAGCGCCTGCCGGTGCCGAGGGCGGACGTCGAGTCCTACTACGGCCGGCCGGTGCTGAACGAGCCGACCTGGCAGGCGCCCGACATCGCCGGCTACCTGTTCCTCGGCGGCCTGGCCGGCGCCTCGTCGACGCTGGCGGCCGCCGCCGAGCTCACCGGCAGGCCGCGTCTGGCCAGGGCGTGCAAGGCCGGCGCCGTGTGCGCGCTGGGCGGGTCTCTCTACGCGCTGATCCACGACCTGGGCCGTCCCGAGCGGTTCGTGAACATGTTGCGGGTGTTCAAGGTGACCTCGCCCATGAGCGTCGGCACCTGGATCCTGTCCGGTTACGGCCCGCAGGCCGGGGTGGCGGCGGCCACCGGGCTGACGGGGATGTTCCCCGGGCTGGGCCGGGCCGCCACCATCGGTGCGGGGCTGGCCGGGCCGGCGCTGGCGACCTACACCGCCGCGCTGATCTGCGACACCGCGGTGCCCGTCTGGCACGAGGGCCATCGCGAGATGCCGTTCCTGTTCGCCGGTTCGGCGGCGGCCGCGGCGGGCGGGCTGGGGATGCTGGCCGCGCCGGTGTCGGAGGCGGGCCCGGCCCGCCGGGCGGCGCTGCTGGGCGCGGCCGTCGAGTGCGTGGCCGCCGCACGGATGGAGCGGCGGCTCGGGCCGCTGGCCGAGCCTCTCAAGCGCAGCAGGCTGTTGCGCGCCGGCGAGGCGCTGTCGCTGGTGGGCGCGGTGGCCGGCCTGATCGCCGGCCGCCGGGCCGGACGGGGCCGGCTCATGGCGATGGCGGCGGGCGCGGCCCTGCTGGCGGGATCGGCGTGCACGCGGTTCGGGATCTTCAGGGCCGGGGTGGAATCGGCCAACGACCCCAAGTACACGGTGCAGCCGCAGCGGAGGCGGCTGGCGAAGGCGAAAGCGGAGCGTGATCTGCGATGAAGCGGAAGGTCGTCGAATATCTGCCGTTCATGGGCATCGTGCTGATGGTCTGCACGGCGTCCTGGCTGGCGGGCAGGTCGTATCCGGCCCGGCCGGCGGCGCTCGGGAGGGGCAGGGGCAGGCGCGCGTCGCCGTGAAGCCGTGCGGCGGCGGCCGGCTCCACCGCTCCACGTCTTAAGGCGGGGTCTGGCCGCCTGGCGCCGGCCGGCGACGTACGATCAGCAGATGACCGAAAAGACCGAAACCACGCCTGGATGGCTCGCTCCCGACGAACTGGAGTCGGTGCGCGGCCAGCTGCCCGTCCTCTACGTCGACGCCGTGCCGGTTCGCGTCGACGACACCGGCGTGGTCACCCGCGTCGGCCTGCTGCTGCGCATCGCCGCGGACGGGACCGTCAGCAGGGCGCTGGTTTCGGGGCGGGTGCTGCTCCATGAGCGCATCCGCGACGCGCTCATGCGCCACCTGGAGAAGGACCTCGGCCCCGTGGCGCTGCCGCGCATCCCGGCCGCGCCGCAGCCGTTCACGGTCGCGGAGTATTTCCCCACGCCCGGCGTCACCCCCTACCACGATCCGCGCCAGCACGCGGTGTCGCTGGCCTACATCGTGCCCGTCGCGGGTGACTGCCGGCCCCGGCAGGACGCCCTCGACCTGGTGTGGTTCACCCCGGAGGAGGCGGCGTCGCCGATGGTGCAGCAGGAGATGGCGGGCGGGCAGGGCGTGCTGCTGAAGCAGGCGCTGGCCCACGTCGGCTGCCTGCCCTGATCGGAGGTCAGGGCCGCTCGGCACCCCGGCGCACCCAGTCGTAGAGCGGGTCGCCGGGGCACGAGGTGGCGTAGCCGTCGCGGTGTCCCTTGACCTCGCGCCCCGCGTCGCCGTGCTCGCGCAGGTATTCGATGGCGTCGACGAGGGCGTGGAGCAGGTCGTCGTTGGGCTTGGTGAGCCCCGAGCTGCCGACCAGCGCGAGCACCGCGTAGTGGCCGGCGTTGAGGCCGGCGCCGTTGGCTGCGGGCAGCGCGTGGGGGCCGCGGCCCATGAACGTGTGGCGGTGGGGGCAGCACACCATGCTGTAGCCGAGGTCGATGTAGGTCTCGCCGCGGCCGCCCGACATGTGCATGCTCTGGATGTCTCGCACCAGCTCGCCGCACTTGTCGTGGTTGCCGGGCTCGGCGAGGTCGGCCAGCACCTTGCCGCCGGTGTAGTGGATTTTCACGCCCTTGGTCGACTCCAGGCGGGTGTAGCCACTGGTCGGCTTCTTCGCGTGCCACTCGGCACGGGTGATCAGATTCATGGGATCCTCTCCTGAACGGCATACTCTAGCCATCACCCTGCCAACTTTGCGTAGCGAGCAAATCACACATCGTTAGCACAGTGGCCTGCCGCGGGAGTGACGGTTGCCTGCCGTTTCGCTGGTAACGCGGGGGAAACACCCCGATCGTCAGACTCGGAATCATGTGCCGCCGGCTGCCGCGAATCATCGTGATTCTTTCCGGCGTGGCGCTGCTCACCGCCGCGCTCGTCCTGGCTCTGGACCGCCCCCAGGAAGAGCACTCGCCCTCCGCCCCGGCGCCCCCCAGGCCGGTCACCCTGGTCATCGAGATCACGCCGCCCGCCGCTCCGAGCGTTCCGGACCGGGCGAGGTGCCGCGAGGTGACGGCTCTCCTATCGGAAACCCCGCTCCGCGCGGTCGTGCCGGAAGGCGTCGAGCCGGTCGAAGTCGAGATCGTACGCCGACACGGCGGCGACCGGAGGGCCGGAGAAGAAACCCTCGTGCGTCCGCGGGCAGGGATCGGCGAACCCGGTGACCCCGGCGCACGGATGCCCGAGGTACGTGGCCTCGTGGTGCCAGTCGCTGACGGCCACGTACGTCATGAACTCGTACGCCCGCGCCACGCTCATGTGCCGCCACAGCTCGCGCGCCGGGGCGGGGCCGTCCCAGCGGGTGACGGAGAAGGCGGGCACCAGGACCGCGTCGAGCCCGTCGTGCCCGGCCAGGCTCGCCGAATACCACAGGTCGGCGCAGAGCAGGACACGCAGGCGCCGGCCGTGCAGCTCGAAGCCGGCGCTGGGCCGGCCGGGGAGCACTCCGGAGAGCAGTTCGACCCCATAGGGGTGGACCTTGTCGTACTCGGCCAGCAGCGTGCCGTCCGCGCCGAACACGGCGCCCCTGTTGACAGCGCCACTGTTGACGCCCCTGTTGACAGGGCCTCTGTTGACAGGGCCTCTGTTGACAGGGCCTCTGTGAACAGGGCCGTCGTAGTGCGAGCCGCCGACGACGGCCATCCCGGACCGGCGGGCCAGGGAGCGGACCCGGGCGAGGTAGCCGGCGCGGGGCAGACTCGATCCGGCCAGCTCGGGCAGCACCATCACGTCACCGGCGTGGGAGGCGACGAGCTCTTCGATCGCGTCGAAGTTGGCGTGGCCGTCGGGGGACCAGCGGGGAGGTTGAACCAGGAGGATCTTCACGTTTCCACTGTGGCTCAGGTGAGGTTGCCCGGGATGGCGGCGAGCAGCTCGCGGGTGTAGTCGTCCGACGGGTGGTCGAAGATCTCCTCGGCGGTGCCGCTCTCCACGATCCGCCCCTCGCGCATGACATGCACGGCGTGCGAGATCATCCGTACCACGGCCAGGTCGTGGCCGATGAACAGGTAGCTCAGCCCCAGCTCCCGCTGCAGGTCGGCGAGCAGCTCCAGGATCTGCGCCTGGACCAGCACGTCGAGCGCCGAGACGGCCTCGTCGAGCACGACCAGCTCCGGTGAGAGGGCCAGCGCCCTGGCGATGGCCACCCGCTGGCGTTGTCCCCCGGACAGCTCGTGGGGCAACCGCTCGGCCGTCGACGCCGGCAGCGACACCTTCTCCAGCAGCTCGGCCGCCGCTTTCCTGCGGTCGGCCGCCGTGCCGACGCGGTGCACGCGCAGCGGCTCGGCGATCGACTTGCCGACCGTGTAGCGGGGGTCGAGCGAGGCGTACGGGTTCTGGAAGACCGGCTGGACGCGCCTGCGGAACGCGAACAGGTCACGCCTGGCCAGCGCCGTCATGTCCGTGCCGTCGAAGCGGATGCGGCCCGAGGTGAGGTCTTCGAGGCCGAGCAGCAGGTTGGCGGTGGTGGACTTGCCCGAGCCCGACTCGCCCACGATGGAGACGGTGCTGCCGCGCGGAATGGTGAAGGAGACCGCGTCCACCGCGGTGATCTCCTCGCCGGTGCCCCTGAGCGGGTAGACCTTGCGCAGGTCCTCGACGACGGCCAGGTCGCCGGACGCGCGCGGCGGTTCGAGCAGGCGCACCGACGACAGGCTCGGCACGGCCTTCAGCAGCCGCCTGGTGTACTCGTGCCCGGGATCGGCCAGGATGGCGGCGGCGGGCCCCGTCTCGACGATCTCGCCCTGGTACATGACGGCCACCACGTCGGCCCGCTCGGCGGCCAGCGCCAGGTCGTGCGTGATGAGGAAGACCGCCGTGCCCATGTCGGCGGTGAGCTGCGCGAGCTGGTCGAGGATACGCCGCTGTACGGTCACGTCGAGCGCGGAGGTAGGCTCGTCGGCGATGAGCAGCCTGGGCCGGCAGGCCAGCCCCATGGCGATCAGGGCCCGCTGCCGCATGCCGCCGGAGAACTCGTGCGGATACTGCCCGATCCGCCGCTCGGGGTCGGGGATGCCGGCCATGTCCAGCAGCTCGGTCACGCGGGCGCGGGCGGCCTTCCCCGCGGCGACGCCGTGCACCTCCAGGGCCTCGGCGATCTGGTCGCCGATGCGCATGAGCGGGTTGAGGTTCGACATCGGATCCTGCGGGACCAGGCCGATGCCCGCTCCGCGGATCGCCGTCATCTCGCGTTCGCTCGCCGTGGCCAGGTCGCGGCCGTCGAAGAGCACCTGACCGCCGGTGATGCGGCCGTTGCCGGGCAGCAGCCGGTTGACCGCGGCCGCCGTGGTGGACTTGCCCGACCCCGACTCGCCGACAACGGCCACGGTCTGGCCAGGCAGGATCTCCATCGAGACGTTCTTGACGACGGTGACGTCCTGCCGCCGGGTGCGGAAGGCGACCGAGAGGTCGCGGATCTCCAGGAGCGGGCTCATACGGTCCTCGATCGTTCGGTGGTGGCCTGCAGCAGGTCGGCCCAGAGCTCCTCGGTCGGCACCGGGGCACCCTCGACGAGCAGGCGGTTGCTCGCCAGCACGAGGGCGATGTCGCGGCCGGGCACGAAGCCGACGGCGCATCCCACGTAACCGGGGTGGCCGAGCACGGTGACCGTCTCGCCGGCGAGCGCCAGGTCGTACCTGCGGAAGCCGAGCGCCTGCGCGGGGTCGGGGCCGGGGGCGAAGAACTCCCGTGCCACCTCGGGCCGCCACAGCCGGTCGTGTTCCTCGTAGCGGGACATCGCGGTGCAGTACGTGAGCAGGTCGGGCACGGTCGAGAAGAGCCCGGCGTGCCCGGAGACCCCGTCGAAGGCGTGGTAGGCGTTGCCGTCGGCGACCTGACCGAGCACGGGCCCTCGGCGCCAGCGGGCGAAGTCGCCGCTGCGGTAGGGCACGGGGTACGGCTCCCCCGTGTCCAGCATGCGCATCTCGACCCGGTCGTCCAGGGCGCTCATGGCCGCCTCGGAGCCGGCCGGGCGGGCGTAGGTGGTCGAGGTGAGCCCCAGCGGCCTGGTGACCAGCTCGGCCACGGCCCGCTCCAGGCGCAGCCCGGTGACGGCCGAGACGATCCGGCCGAGCAGGATGAAGCCGAGGTCGGAGTAGTGCCGTGCGCGGCCGGGACGGTAGCGCGGCGGCGGCAGCCGCGGCTGGATGTAGAGCGGCCACCACTCCCACAGGCCGCCCCGGTGCAGCAGCAGGTCCCGCACGGTGATCGCTTCGTACGACCGCGGCAGGTACGCGCTGAGCGGCGCGTCGAGGTCCACGAGCCGGTCGGACACCAGGCGGATGAGCGCCGTCGTGGTGGCCAGGATCTTGGTGACCGAGGCGAGGTCGTGGTAGGTGCCCAGGGTCATCGCGGCGACGCCCTCGCGCTCGCCGTCGATCCAGCGCACGGTGCGGTGGCCGGTGCACTCGGTGAAGTCGAACCAGGGCGTGCGCGCGGCCATGACCACGCCGGGCGGCGCCTTCATCGCGTCAGCACCAGAGCCCGGGGGGACCCGGCGCGCGGCGCGGGCAACACGAGCGGGCCCGCGCCCGGGGTCAGGGTGCCGAGGACACGGGCGGCCCGCGCGCCCGTACCGCCGGGCACGGTGCCCGGCAGGCCGTGCGCGCTCAGCCAGCCGATGAGGGCGAACGCGATGGCCTCCTTGTCGTCGGCGGGCGCGCCCAGGTCGTCGGATGGCCGCACGTCGACGGCGGGCAGCGCCGAACGCAGCCCGTCCATGATCACCGGGTTGCGGCAGCCGCCGCCGGAGACGACCAGCGTGCCCACCCCCGCGGCCCGCACGTCACCGGCGACCGTGCGCACGGTCAGCTCGGTGAGCGTGGCCACCAGGTCGGCGTCGCCCACCTCGCCGCCCGCCTTGGCCAGCGCCTCCTCGACGTAGCCGGGGTGGAACAGCTCCTTGCCGGTGCTCTTGGGCGGGGCCAGCCGGTAGTAGGGCTCGTCGAGCAGCAGCTCCAGCAGCCGCGACCGCACCCGCCCCGATGCCGCGATCCGCCCGTCCTCGTCGAACCCGCGGGCGTTCAGCCCTCTGCCCGTCACCACGGCGTCGATGAGCGCGTTGGCCGGGCCGATGTCGTAGGCGTACAGCTCGGCGCCGCGCACCACGGTCATGTTGGCGATGCCGCCCAGGTTGAGCGCGCCCGCGCCGCCGTCGTACGCGCCGAGCAGCAGCCCGTCCAGCACCGATACCAGCGGGGCACCGTGCCCGCCCACCGTGATGTCCCTGATGCGCACGTCGGACAGCACGGGCGTCCCCGTGCGCTCGGCGATCCAGGCCGGCTGGCCGATCTGCAGCGTGCCGCGCGCGTGCGCCCCCTCGACCCAGTGGAAGACGGTCTGCCCGTGCGAGACGATCAGGTCGGCGGGGCCGCTCTCGGCGACCGCCGCGGCGGCGGCCTCGGCGAAACACTGCCCGATGAGCGTGTCGAGCACGCACACCTCGGCCAGCGTCGTGGGCGCGGGCGGCAGCGCCGCGATCAGCCGGGCGCGCAGCTCCTCCGGGTACGGCGTGCTCGCCGTGTGGCCGACCCGGCCGTGGAGCACTCCGCCCGTCAGCTCGAAGTCCACCACGGCCACGTCGATCCCGTCATGCGACGTGCCGGAGATCATCCCGAGAACCCTCATGCCCGCTCCTCCAGCGCCGCGCGCAGCCGCCCGCCGGCCCCGGCCAGCCGCGCCGCCGCGTCCCGCGGGGCCAGGCCGAAGCGGGCGGCGACGACCGCCTGTTTCACGTTGTAGCCGTTGGCGTCCAGCACGGCCATCGCCTCCTCGCGCCCGGCGCCCGCGATCGTGCGCACGATGCGCACGGCACGCTCGCGCAGCTTGCCGTTGGTCGCCTTCACGTCGACCATCAGGTTCCCGTACGTCTTGCCGAGCCGCACCATGACGATCGTCGAGAACATGTTGAGCACGAGCTTCTGCGCTGTGCCCGCCTTGAGCCTGGTCGAGCCGCTGACCACCTCGGGCCCGACGAGCACCTCGACGGCGTGCGCGGCGGCCGCGCTCAGCGGCGTGCCCGCGTTGCACGACAGCCCCACGGTCAGCGCGCCCAGCTCCCGCGCCCGCCGCACCGCGGCCACCACGTACGGGGTGCGCCCGCTGGACGCGATGCCCACCACGGTGTCGAGCGGCCCCACCCCGGCCGCGTCGACGGCCGCCGCCCCGGCGTCCTCGTCGTCCTCGGCGCCTTCGCAGGGCGACACGATCGCGCTCTCACCGCCAGCGATGATCGCGAAGACCTGCTCGGGCGGCGTGCCGAACGTGGGCGGGCACTCCGAGGCGTCCAGCACGCCGAGCCGCCCGGGGGTGCCCGCGCCCACGTAGACGAGCCGGCCGCCGGCCCGCACACGTTCGGCGGTGGCCCCGATCGCCTCGGTGATCCGCGGCAGGGCCTGGGCGACCGCGGCGGGGACCGTGGCGTCGGCCGCGTTCATGGTCGCGGCGAGTTCGCCCACGCTCATCGTGTCGATCCCGGCAAACCGGGGATCGGCCTTTTCCGTCGTCAGGTGTGAGAGGTTCACCGCTTGCCTCGGTTTCGCGGGTCGAGTGTGTCACGCAGGCCGTCGCCGAGCAGGTTCAGGCCCACCACGAGCAGGACGACGACCGCGCCCGGCGCGATCAGCGTCCACGGGGCGATGAACACCAGGCTGCGCGCCTCGAAGATCATCGACCCGAGCGAGGGCGCCGGCGGCGGTGTGCCCAGGCCGAGGAAGCTCAGCGACGCCTCGGTGAGCACCGCCCACGACAGCGAGAGCGCGACCTGGACGACGACGATCGAGGTGATGTTGGGCAGCACGTGGCGCAGCATGATCTGCCAGCGGCTCAGGCCGGTCGAGACGGCCGCCTTGACGTACTCGATCTCCCTGAGCGACAGCACGGGCCCGCGGGTGACGCGGATGAAGATGGGCACGTACACGATCGCGATGGCCACGGCGATGGTGAACCGGTTGCGGTCCAGCACGGAGGCCAGCGACAACGCCAGCAGCAGCGGCGGGAACGCGAACAACACGTTTGTGACGCCGCCGATCGCGCCGTCGGCGACGCCGCGGTAGAAGCCCGACACGAGCCCGCCCAGCGTCCCCACCACGGTCGCGAACGCCACCGCCACGACCGCGACGAACGCGGAGTTGCCCACGCCGGCTGCCACGCGGGAGAACACGTCCCTGCCGAACTGGTCGGTGCCGAACAGGTGCTCGCCCGACGGCGCGCGGAACCGCGACGGCGGATGCTGGGCGATCGGGTCGTACGGCAGCAGCCCCGCGTACGACAGCGCCGCCACGGCGGCCAGCAGCACGAGGATGACGACGCCCGCGACCCCGGCGGGGCTGCGCCGCAGCGCGGTCATGACGCCCTCACCCGCGGGTCGATGATCCGGTAGAGCGCGTCGGTCAGGAGGTTGACGACGACGAACGCCAGCGCGATCACCAGCACGGTGCTCTGCACGACCGCGTACTCCTTCTGCTGGATGCCCAGCAGCACCTGCCGGCCGATGCCCGGCACGGAGAAGATCTGCTCAACCACCACCGCGCCGCCGAGCAGGTAGCCGAACTGCAGGCCCGTCATGGTGACGATGGGCACGAGCGCGTTGCCGAGCACGTGCCTGACCTGCAGCCGCCGCTCCGGCACGCCCTTGGCGCGGGCGGTGCGCACGAAGTCGAGCGAGCGCACTTCGAGCACCGCCGTGCGGGTGGTGCGCAGGATCGGCGCCGCGATGCCGAAGCCGAGGACGAGCGCGGGCAGGAACATCTGCTGCAGGTTGAGCAGCGGGTCCTCGGTGAGCGTGGCGAAGCCCTGCCCGTTGGGGTTGAACCCGAACGACGCCGCGAAGATCGACAGCAGCGTGGTGGCCAGCAGGAAGGCCGGGATGGACAGCCCGGCCAGGCTCACGACCTGGCCGACGGCGTCCCTGGGCGCGTTGGCCTTCGACGCGGAGAGCATGCCGAGCGGCACCCCGATCAGCAGGGCCAGCACGATGGAGAACATCGCCAGCTCGAACGTCACCGGCAGCGCGTGCAGGGTCAGGTCGAGCACGCTCTGCTGGGAGCGCGCCGAGTAGCCGAAGTTCCCGGTGAACATGTTGCCGAGCCAGGCGAAGAACTGCGTGACCAGCGGCTGGTCGAGGCCGTAGTACTGCTCTAGCGCCTGCTTCTGTGCCGGGGTGAGCGCTGCGGCCTCGGTGCCGAGCCCCGCCGTGATCTGGTTGCCGGGGATCGCCCGGAGCATGACGAACACGAACACGGCCACCCCGAACAGGGTGCCCAGCGTGCTCGCCACGCGCCGGACGGCGCGGTTGCCTGCGATCCGGCGCATCAGCTGACGGACGTGGTGCGCAGGTACTGCAGCGAGCCGCTGGCCATGGGGACGAAGCCCTCCACGTTCGCCGTGGTCGCGGTGTAGGTGTAGCCGGCGAACAACCAGATCCAGGCGGCGTTGTCCTCCAGGTGGGCGGCGACCTGGTCGTAGATCGGCTTGCGGGCGGCCTGGTCGGTGGCCGCCTTGCCCTCGGCGAACAGCTTGTCCAGTTCGGGCGAGCTGTAGCCGGCGACCTTGTTGAGGTTGCCGTCGCTGGTGAAGTAGCGGCCGTAGGAGCCGTCGGGGTCGGGCCGGCCGCCGTTGAGCGCGACGGCGGCGTCGAAGTCGGCCGCCACCCAGCGGTCCACGAACGCGCCCGACTCCAGCACCTCCAGATCCAGGTTGATCTTGGCCTCGGCGAGCTGCGCCTTGAGGTTCTGGGCCTCGTTGACGGAGGTGGCGTACTCGCCCTGGGAGACGATGGTCTTGACGGTCACCCCGCCGGGCTTGCCGGCCTTGGCGAGATAGTCGGCCGCCTTGGCAAGGTCGCGGGTGGGGCAGGGGCGCTTGGCCGGGTCCGACTTGTAGGCCGGCGCGGTGATCGGGCCGGTCACCTCGCCCTCGCCGAGCGCGGCCGTGTCGAGCACCTGCTTGCGGTCGATGGCGCACTGGATCGCCAGCCGCACGTTGACGTCCTTGAGCTCGCCGTGGCCGGCGTTGAGCTGGAGGACGTGGTAGTTGAGCTGCGGCGTCTTGGCGACCGTGATGGTGCCGCCGCCCTCGGCGGTCTGGGCGACGAGCGGGTCGTCGAAGACCGCGAGCTGCACGTTGCCCGACTGCATCGCCGACACGATGGACGACTCGTCGGGGATCACCCGGAACTCGACCGTCGGGACCTTCGGCTTCTCGGGGCCCCAGTACGTGTCGTTCCTGGCCAGCGTGATCGACTGGCTGGCCACGCGCTTGCTCAGCGTGAACGGCCCCGTGCCGTTGGGGGTGGTGGTGAGCTCCTGCTCGGTGTCGTCGGAGGAGAGCATGGCCATGTTGACGGTGGCGAGGTTGGCGGGCAGCGCCGCGTCGGGGCCGGTCAGCTCCAGCACCACCGTGCTCGGGTCGGGCGCCTCGACGGACTTCACCGACGACAGCGACGCCCTGGCCACGGCCGCCGTCTTCTCGTCCATGATCTTCTCGAGGGACGCCTTGACGTCCTTGGAGTCGAACGCGCTGCCGTCGGCGAAGGTCACGCCCTGGCGGAGCTTGAGGGTGAGCTTCTCGCCGTCCTTCGAGGTCTCCCACGACTCGGCCAGCCCCGGCACCACGTTGAGGTCCTTGTCGAACTCCGTGAGCGTGCCGTAGAGGTTCTGCAGCACGTTGACGGCCTGGAACTGGGTGGCCTTCCAGGGGAACAGCGTGTCGGGGTCGGAGGTCACGCCGACCACGAGGCCCTTGGCGGGGGTGTCGCCGCCGGCGGCGGGGCCGGAGGACGACGAGCAGCTGGTGAGGGCGATGGACAGCGCCGCGGCGATGCCGACCGCGGAGAGCGCGCCACGGGGCATGTGGTCTCCTCGGAGGAGTAGGTCATAAAATTACGCAGACCCTACCACCATGGTATTTATTTTCCTTCTGCGGGGGATGACGATGGGCGAGGACGCCGAGACCGTACTGATCCGCATCCGTGCGGCGATGCCCGCGCTGCGGCCGTCGGAGCGGCGCATCGCGGAGGAGTTCACCGGCGATCCGGCCGCCGCTGCCAACCTGTCCATCGCCGAGCTGGCCGCCCGCTGCGAGACCTCCACGACCTCGGTCGTGCGCTTCTACCAGCGCATGGGGTACGCGCACTACAAGGACTTCAGGATCGACCTGACCAGGGCGGTGGCCAGGGAGGAACTGGCCACATCGAGCCTGCCCGAGGTGTCCGGCGACATCGACCGCCACGACAGCCTGGAGGGCATCGTCTCCAAGGTGGCGATGAACGAGACGCTGTCCATCGCCGACACGGCCCGTGCGCTGGACATGGGGGCGCTCGGCGAGGCGGTGGCGCTGCTGCTGGGGGCCCGCAGGATCGACACCTTCGGCGTCGGGGCGAGCGCCCTGGTGGGGTTCGACCTGCAGCAGAAATTGTCGCGCATCGGCCGTACCGCGATCAACTGGCACGACGCGCACTCGGCCTGGACGTCGGCCGCCACGCTCGACGGCACGTGCGTGGCGGTGGCCGTCTCGCACACGGGCGCCACCACCGACACGGTCGAGTTCCTGGCGATCGCCCGCGCGTCGGGCGCCTCGACGGTGGCCATCACGAACTTCCGCGAGTCGCCGCTGGCCGGCGCGGCCGACGTGACGCTCACGACGGCCGCGCGGGAGACCAGGTTCCGCTCGGGGGCGCTGGGCAGCCGCATCGCCCAGCTCATGGTCGTCGACTGCCTGTTCACCGGCGTCGCGCAGGCCTCCTACGACGCGTCGATGGAGGCGCTGCGCAACACGTACGCGGTCGTGCACGACCGCACCGCCCACAAGCGCGGCTAGGCGCCGCGCCGGATCGTCTCGCAGTCGACGCTGACCGGGGCGAGCGTGCCCGCGACCACACCGGCCAGCGGAGACAGGTTCACAGGCGCGATTCACCTGGGGTTCACTAGGCCGCCCTAGCTTGTAGCCCCATGAACTGGAGGTACCGCGCCAACGCCACACTCGAAGGCCTGACGGGATACACGTTGACGCGCCGTCTGCGCAAGGAGGCCCCGAAACCGGCGCCCAAGCCGCCGCCGGAGCTGCGGCGGCTGCCGGGCGACGCGGTACGGCCGCCCGTCGACGGCGCGCACGACCGGTTGCTGCGCGAGCCGGTCTTCCTGCTGTCATCCGTACGGTCGGGCTCGACGCTGCTGCGCGTCATGCTCGACAGCCACTCGCGGATCCACTCGCCGATCGAGACGCACTTCAGGCGGGTGACCGTCGGCCTCGGCACCGATCCCGTACGGCAGGCCATGGACCTGCTCGGCCACACCCACAGCGACATCGAGCACATTGTCTGGGACCGGCTGCTGCACCGGGAGCTGAGCCGCAGCGGCAAGCCGATCCTGGCGGAGAAGACGCCGAGCAACGTGTTCGCCTGGCGGCGGATCTCGACCTGCTGGCCGGACGCGCGTTTCGTGTTCCTGCTGCGCCACCCCATGTCGATCGTGCAGTCCTGGCACGAGGCCGACCCGCCCAAGCGGCCCATGGAGGAGGCCGTGCCGCGCACGCTGAGTTACATGACCTACCTCCAGGAGGCTCGCACGCACCTGAAGGGCCTGACGCTGCGCTACGAGGACCTGGTCGCCGACCCCGAGGCCGAGCTGCGCCGGCTCTGCGCGTTCCTGGACGTCGCGTACGAGCCGGCCATGCTCGCCTACGGCGACCAGGACCACGGCGCCTTCGTCAAGGGCATCGGCGACTGGCGCGACAAGATCCGCGCCGGCACCGTCGTCGCCGCCCGCCCGCTGCCCGAGGCCGGGGAGATCCCGGAGGCGCTCCACCAGATCTGCCGCCAGTGGGACTATCTCGGGTGAGACTTTTCTCACCGGCGTGGATGCCATGCTGTGACAGAGTTCGCCGGGGATTTGCCCGCCGTTCCCCGCAACCTCCGATATGTTGCCCTTCGTGATCAACGGGCTCTCCCGCCGCACCTTATTCGCCGGAACTCTCGCCGGCCTCGCCGCGCCCTCAGCGGCCTCTCTCGCGGCCCCCTCAGCGGCAGGCGCGGCCGCCGTCCGCGGCCGCCTTCCCTCACGGCCGAACATCCTGCTCGTCCTGGCCGACGACCTCGGATGGGGTGAGATCGGCAGCCAAGGACAGCGCAAGATCCATACGCCCAACCTGGACCGGATGGCCGCCGAGGGGGTGAGGTTCGCGACGGCGTACTCGGGGGCGCCGTTGTGCGCGCCGGCACGCTGCGCGTTGCTCACCGGGCTGCATGCCGGCCACGGAACCGTGCGTGACAACCCCGAAGGCGGGCCGCAACGTTCGCTGACCGACGCCGACCTCACCTTCGCCGAGCTGCTGCGGTTGTCCGGCTACCGGACGGCCTGCATCGGCAAGTGGGGCTTCGGCCCGGAGCAGCCCCACCAGGCCTCCCATCCGAACGTGCGCGGTTTCGACGAGTTCTTCGGCTACATCACCCACCGTCACGCCCACCGCTATTTCCCGTCGTACCTGTGGCACAACGACAAGAAGGTGTCCATCCCCGGCAAGTCATACGCGCCGCACCTGTTCCGTGAGAAGGCGACCGAGTTCATCGCCAAGGGCGACGACGACCCGTTCCTGCTCTACTACGCCACCAACCTGCCGCACGCGCCCAGCGTCATCCCCGGCGACGCGGGCGTCTACGAGAAGGAGCCGTGGAGCGATCCGAACCGCCGCCACGCCGCACAGGTGACCCGGCTCGACACCGACGTCGCCGCCCTGCTGCGGGCGCTGCGGGACGCGGGCGTCGCCGAGCGCACGCTCGTGTTGTTCACCAGCGACAACGGCCCCCACCGGGAGAAGGGCGTGACGCCCCGGCTGTTCAACTCCAACGGCCCGTACCGCGCCGACAAGCGCGACGTCTACGAGGGCGGCATCCGCGTGCCGCTGATCGCCTGGTCGCCCGGGTTACGCCACCGCGTCGAGCGGCAGCCGGTCGTGTTCTGGGACGTGCTGCCGACGCTGGCGGACCTGGCGGAGGTGCCGGTGCCCGCCCACCTCGACGGGAGGTCGTTCCGCGGCCTGCTCACCGGCACGGACGCGCCCAAGCACGACCACCTGGTGTGGAACCGTCCGCGCAAGGCCCAGGCCATCCGGCGCGGCCGGTGGAAGGTCGTCCGGTTCGCCCCGAACATCGCCGGGGCCGGGCCCGAGGGCCGGGTCGAGCTCTACGACCTGTCCGCCGACCCCGGCGAGAGGCTCGACCTGGCGGCGGACCATCCCGAGCTGACCGCCGAGCTGCTGGCCACCCTCGACGCGTCCATCGGGCCCGACCCGCGCATCCTGTACGGGCTGCGCACGGAGCTCACGGACGACCAGATCATCGTGACCCTGCACAACGGGTCGTCCCGTCCGTGGCGCGGGGTCGAGCTGGGACTCGACGGGCCGCGCAAGCGGCAGGCGCACCGGGTGCCGAGGCTGGAGCCGGGTACGGCGATCACGGTCGGCTTCCCGCTCCCCGCCAGGAAGCGCGGCCGCGTCGTCGCGCGCGCCACCTTCACCGCCGGAGGCAGGCGGCAGGTCTTCCGCGCGCGGCACATCAAGCGCACGGACGGGTCGGCCACGCTCGAACCCGTCCCGTGAGCGCGTCGCCGGTCGCCCGGCAGGCGCCCCCGGCGAACCGACAGGCGATATGAGCCCCGGCTGCGCCAGGGGGGAGAGCCGTGCGGCCCTCCCCCCTGGTCCCGGCGCGCGAGCACCCTCGCGCGGGACGCTCAGCGTGTGGCGTAGGCGCGGATCACCTCCTGCGCCAGGGTGTTGCCGTTGACGTCGGAGGCGTTCAGCCGCAGCGAGACGAACCCGGACGGCGACCGGCCGATGGTCGTCTCGTAGCTCCGTTCGCCCTTGTCCCGCAGGCGGACGGGCTTCCAGGTGGCGCCGTCGTCGTACGACACCTCCAGCGAGACGTCCTTGATCGCGCTCTGCTCCGCGCCCTCCTGGTGGTAGAGGGACAGGCCCAGCTTCCGCGACCTGGCCCGGTTCTTCAGGTCGACCGGCGCGTCGAACGTGGCCAGCAGCAGCGGGATCACCGTCGTTTCCGCGGCCCGCTCGGAGCCGAAGGTCCACACCCCCTTGGTACGGGTGGACAGCTTCGCCCAGCCGGCCTCGTTGGCCAGGTCGTACTCGATCCGGTATTCCGACTTCTCCGGGGAGAGCGTGCCCGACCCCGACGGCCGGTAGTTCGTCTGCCACAGGAGCGTGTCGCCCTGGTAAAGCTTGAAGTCGGTCTTCATGCCGTGCTCGAACTTGCTGGTGTGCGTGTCGCCGTAGTTGCGGGCGGCGTCCACGAAGCCCTGCATGGACACGCGCAGCGTGTCGCCCTCCCTGCGCACCGGGTTGCGCGGGTTGATGCCCGGCAGCAGCGGCTGCTTGAACACCGCGCGGCCGACCCGCTCGCCCGCCTCGTACGGGCGGAAGTCCGGTGACGACAGCGCGATGCGCGGCGTGTCCGGGTGCGGCCACATGCTGTTGTAGTGCCGCTCAGGAACGCCGGCCGACGTGGTCCAGCGCAGGCCGGGCCCGGGGGTGACGTAGTCGGTCCGGGTGCGCGGCGCCCTGGCCATGGGATGGTTCGTGGAGATGGACGAGGTGTCCCAGGGCTGGAA
Source organism: Nonomuraea diastatica (assembly GCF_004349015.1). Taxonomy (NCBI): domain Bacteria; kingdom Bacillati; phylum Actinomycetota; class Actinomycetes; order Streptosporangiales; family Streptosporangiaceae; genus Nonomuraea; species Nonomuraea diastatica. The sequence goes on along the minus strand of NZ_SMKP01000002.1, from coordinate 91,957 downwards.
GACGAACCTGGCCTCGTTCACCGTCACGTCGTCGGCGAGCTGGGTGTGGAAGTCCGTCTCGATCCTGGCCAGCGACCTCGACCTGACCACGTACCGCAGCTTGTCACGCACCTGGCCCTTCTCCTGAAGATACAGGTCGTAGACGTACGGGCTGGCGACGATGCCCTTGGCCACGATCGGCACCGGCAGCCGGCGCAGCCGCTCGACGAGCTTCAGCCCTTCCTCGTGGGTCAGCCGCACGGTCGGGACGGCGAGCTTGACGCCGTTGCCGCCGGTGGTGACGTCGTGGCCCGGCTGGTCGCTGTAGACGGCCACCATCCTCGCCCCGGCCGCCGCGGCCGCGTTGGACTGCGTGGAGACCGGAACTCCGGGGGTGCGGCGGATGACGGCGAGCTTGCCGCGCAGGTTGCGGGCCTTGATCTCGCCGGGGCCGCCGCGTCCGGCGTCGGCCGCCATGAGCAGCCGGGTGCCGTCCAGGCGCGGGTACTCGGTGGCGAAGTCGCTGAACTGGACCGGGTCCACGTACTGGGGGTCCAGTTCGAGCCCGGGGGTGGTGAGAGTGATCTCGGGGGCCGTCAGCCGCCACCGGGTGGAGACGACGAACGTGCCCTTGGTGACCTTCTTGGTGGGCTGGACGAACAGCCGCTCCTCGACCTGGCCGCCGGGCGAGATGGTGGTGCCGCCGCGCAGCGCGGTGCCCTGCTCTCCCTCCCGGTACCACTGGAGGGCGGCGGCCGAGCCGGTGTTCCGCTTGGTCTTGTGGTCGGGCGTCTCGACCTCGACCTCGACGGCCTTGCGGGCGTCCAGCACGACCTCGGTGTCCTCGGTGATCGTCATCTCGGGGTCGCCGAGCAGGCTCTCGTTGAGCGGCGTGCCCTTGGCGGTGCTGTCCTGGGTGGCCGGCATGGTGAAGATGTGGCCGAGCACCGAGTACGTGCCGGGCTTGACGAGCAGGCAGGTGCCCTTGCCGTACTTCTGCTCGGTGCACGGCACCGCGGGCTCGCCCGGAAGCACGCGGCCGACCAGGGTGCCCTCGTCCAGGTTGAGCACGGTGAAACCGCCGCGGCCCGGGCGACCATCCCTGGCGATGCCGCGTACGCGCAGCTCGACGCGCTTCTCCTCGACCTCGGCGGTCAGCAGCGTGCGCACGGACGCGCCGCCCGCGACGGCGGCCGTCAGCTCCTGGCGCACCAGGCCGGTCTTGTCCGCCTTGAGCGTGACCGTGGCCTCGGCCGTCCCCGACGCGGGCACGGTGAGCCCGGACGGCTCGACGGCGAACGCGCCGCCGCCCGACAGGTCCAGCTCCGCGGGCTCCTGCCCGAGGTTGTGGTACGTGACGGTGAGGCTCTTCTCCTCGCCGGGGGCGAGCCTGCCGAAGTTGACCGAGCCCGCCGAGACCGCGACCGGGTTCTTCAGCGCGGCGTCCACGTCGATCCTGCCCGCGCCCTGCGCGTCGACGGGGATGTCCTGGCCCGGCTTGGCGGTGGCCATGAGCAGCGACTTCAGCTCTCCGCCCGTGACGCCGGGGCGGGCCTGCCGCAGCAGCGCCGCCGCGCCCGCCACGTGCGGGGTGGCCATGGAGGTGCCGGACATCGCGGCGTGGCCGCCGCCGGGCTTGGCGGCGGAGATGTCCACGCCCGGCGCGGTCACGTCGGGCTTGACGGCCTGGTCGGCGACGATCGGGCCCTTGCTGGAGAAATCGGCCAGCCGGTCCTCGCGGTCGACCGCCCCGACGGTCAGCGCCTCGGTGGCGTCGCCGGGGGTGCCCACGCACGAGTCGCAACCGTCGTTGCCCGCGGCCACCACGAACAGCGTCCCGTACTGCTCGGTCAGCCGGGAGACCGCGGCGGTCAGCGGGCCGCCCGGCTCCGGGCCGCCCAGGCTCATGTTGACGATCTCGGCGCGCTGCTCGCCGGCCGCCCACTCCATGCCGTCGATGATCCACGACAGCTGGCCGAAGCCGTCGCCGGCGAGGACCCGGCCGTTGAGCAGCTTGGCGCCGGGCGCCACGCCCTTGCCGCCGCCGTCCGCACCGGCGCCCGCGATCGTGCTCGCGACGTGGGTGCCATGGCCGTGCGGGTCGCCCGTGACGTTCTCGCCGGTGAAGTCGCGCTGACCGGTGACCTTGCCCGCGAGGTCGGGATGCGCGGCGTCGACGCCGGTGTCGAGCACGGCCACGGTGGTGCCGGCACCGTCGTACCCCGCGGCCCAGGCCTCGGGCGCGCCGATCTGCGGCACGCTGTGCTCCAGGACCGGCTTCACCTTGCGGTCGAGCCAGATCTTCGACACGCCCGTCAGCGGCCCGGCGGCGCGGGCGTCCGGGCCGGCCAGCTTGGCCAGCTCGGCCCCGAACGCCGCCGCGTCCGGCTCGGCCACCGACACACCCGTCCCGCCGATGCTCTCCAGCGTGCGGAGCTGCTTCACGGACGGCAACGCGGCCTTGGGGGCGTTCCCCGCGTAGGTGAAGATCAGCGGGATGGCCTCGTCGTACCCCTGCTCCGCCAGCGCCGTCACGTTGAACAGCGCGCTGTCGAGCCGCTCGGGCACCAGGGCCGCGACGTCGTCGGGGATGACGCTCATCTCTCCGCCGGACTCCAGCACCTGGAACGTCGGCACCGAGCCGTCCGCCCGGGGCGCGGGGGTGACCGCCACGGTCCTGTGCTCGCCGTCCACGGCGCGCACGCGTACGCGATCGCCGGTGACCAGCGTGATCTCATCGCCCGCCGCGCCGCTCGTGAACTCCACGGGCGGCGCGGCGGTCGCGTGCGCCCCGGGGGCCGACAACAGCGCGGCGGTCATGGCGGCCGTGGCGGCCATGACCGTCCCTCGCCGCCATCGTCTCGCGCGCCCTAACCCATGCAGCATGAACGACCTCCAGAAGTCGGTAAGCACGAATACCCGACTTCCTAGCGGCCCTGAGCTGGCGCTGTCTACGAGGTTGGTGTGGCTAGATCCCGACTTGTCGTAGATCCGCCACTCGTCACGGCCGTGTCCCCGCCTCCGGGACGGCCGTCCCGGAGGCGCCGGTCCAGGAGACGGTGGCCTTCGCGGCGGGCGAGCGGCCGTACTCCGTGGAGACCGCCTCCACCTCGATCATCGTGCTCGTCTCGCCGCCGGCCCGGTCAAGCCCGGGCACGAAGTAGGCGTCGTTGGGGGTGGCGCCCAGGTACGTACGGCCGCCACCGGGATCGCGGCGGTAGACGTCGTAGTGGTGCACCGTGCCATGCGAGCCGGTCCAGGCCAGGCGGAGCGACTTACGGGTGTCCGACACGTCGGTGACGCCGAGCACGGTGAGCCCGGTGGGCGGGGACGGCCTGTCCACCACGCCGTCATACACGGCGAGCTGCCCGACGCGGATGTCGTAGGCCTTCTTCACGCCCGTCGTCCGCAGCCCGATCTGGGTGATGATCTTGCCGGCGTGGGCGGACAGGTCGAGCGTCCTGCGCTCCCAGCCGGTGCTCTTGGTGGCCCCCAGGTCGAAGGTGGTGAACCTGGTGGGCGCGTCGGTGAACGCGACGGCCACCCGCAGATGGGTGGCGCCCGCCGCAGGTGTCCTGACCACGGCCGACAGCTTCGTGTTCGCCGCCACCGGCAGGCGCGTCTGGTAGAGCCGTACGGTGTTGACGGCGTCGAGGCGGCCGGTGAGCCGCAGCGACGAGCCGCCCTCGTAGGCGTCGCCGAAGTCGATCGACGGGGTCAGCTCGGTGCCGCGGGAGCTGACGATCCACTGGTAGGTGGGCGGCACGTCCTGCACGGACAGGTTGTTCCAGCCGCCGTCGCGCACGCGGACCCCGCCGACGTTGTAGAAGTCGCCGTGCCCGAGGTTGAACCCTGTCACGAACGGTTTGCCGGTGATCGGCGTCGACTCGGCGACGTGGTGCGCCAGGCCCTTCCACGCCGACGAGGTCGACGTGTCGGACGGGTCCCCGTTGGCGCCCGCCCAGAAGCGGGAGTCCCTGGCCCGGAAGTCGGCGGGGCTCGACGAGGACCTCCACGTCCATTCGGGACGGTAGATGCCGAGGGAGGTGACGTGCGGCCGCCCGGCGGGGAACACCGCGTCCCACGGCACGCTCGTGTCGTAGCCATCGGCCTCGGTGTCGATGCCGGCGTACAGCTCGTGCTCGTCCCTGCCGAGCGACCTGGCCAGCGCGCGCGACGAGCCCAGCTTGCCGGCGTCCCACCCGAAGTCGAGGAACATCGAGTCGGACACGCGCTCGGGGTCGCCGAGGAAGGCGTCGTTGGCCGGGGTGAGCGCCTCCTGCCAGTCGACCGGGCCGCTCTCGGTCATGGCGTCGTACCACATGAACTCGACCGGGCCCTTGGCGCGGGCGTACTTGATGAGCGAGCGCAGCTCGGCGGCCAGCGCAGCGTCCCCGCCCTCCGTCTCCTGGTTGATGAACCAGCCGTCGAACCCGTAGTGCCGGGCCACCTGGACCAGCTTGTCGGCGACGGGATAGGACGAGCCGCGTTTCTGGACGAAGTCGCGCACCCACTGGAGTTGCCCGCCGAAGACCTCGGGCGGGAAGAAGACGGTTCCGTACACCTTCACGCCGTTGCGGTGCGCCGCGTCGATGACGGTGGGGTTCGGCGCCAGGATCAGTCCCTCGGCGGCCGAGCCGCCCCAGAAGACGAGCCTGTCGACGTACTGCCAGTGGCCGAAGGCGTAGTAGCTCGCGTCCAGCGAGCCCTGCGACGGGTTGGCCGAGGTGGGGGCGAACGACACGAGCGAGACGACGCGGCCCTCACCCGCGCGGGCGTGGGTGTTGGCCTTCAGCGCCGGGTCCTGGGCACGTGGCCGCAGCGGCACGCGGGAACGGTTGAACCGGGCGTCGGGGTCGGTGGCCGGGTCCCAGCCGAGGATCGTGTCCGGGTACCAGTAGGAGGCGTAGGGCTGGTCGCCCGTCGCCGCCAGTGCGGGCCGGGCAGGCGCGGTGAGCAGGGCCGCCACGACCGTGACCGCGCCGAGCGCCGGTAACAGCCTGCGTCGCATCTGAGCTCCTCTCATTGCCGGTCGAGCACGGTGTCGATCCCCCTGGCCGCGAGGTGGGCGGCGTCGCCAGCGCGGGCGGCGGTGACGACGGCCAGCGGCCCGTCGTGGCGCAGCCGCACCCACGCGCTGTGGAAGGCGCTGCCCGGCGCGATCTCCGCGCGGCGCTCGGGCTCGGCCCTGAGGTTCACGTCGCAGACGAGCGCCCGGCGGTGCCCGGCTCTCTCACGCCGCTCCTTGACGGCGGCGGCCAGTTCCCTGGCCGCCGGCTTGGGCTGGTGGTCCACGGTGAACAGGCCGAGGTCGTACTCGCGCTCGGGGAAGTCGGCGAGCGAGCGGTCGAGGTCGTGGGAGCACCACCAGGTGACGCCCCACAGCGCGGGGTTGGGAGTAACGGCGTCCAGCAAGCCGCGCACGAACGCGGGCGCGTCGGGCTCGGGCACGTCGGGCCTGGGCGCGCCGACCTCCTGGAGCCAGACCGGTCTGGCCGGGTCGGGAGAGGTGGCCGCAGCCAGCTCCACCAGGTAGTCGGCGTGGGAGACGGTGGCGGGGCCGAGCGGGCCGTCGACGGCGGACACGCCGTTGAACACCCACGAGTGCACGGTCGTCAGGTCGCCGAGGTCGACGTTGTCGGCCGGGTGGAAGGGGTGTTCCGGGTCGTACCAGGTGGCGTCGTACAGGGAGTGCAGGGCGAGCAGGCGCGGTGCGGCGGCGCGGGCCACGCCGAGCAGCTCGGCGGCCCAGCTCCTGGAGTCGCCGAACGTGGTCGGGTTGGCCGGGTAGAGGTTGTTGACCTCGTTGCCGAGGGTCACCGCGAAGACGTTGTCGCGGGTGGCGATCTCCCGGGTGAGCGTGTCCACGTACGCAACCAGCCCCGCGCGTACGTCGGGGTCGGTGAACAGGCCGCGCCGGTGCCAGGTGAGCACCCACGACGGCAGGAAGTCGAAGCTGGACAGGTGGCCCTGCAGCAGGTCCACCGCCACGGACAACCCGAACTCGGCGGCGGCGTCGATCACGGCGAGCAGGTCGTCGATCCCGCGCCGCCTGATGAGCGTGCGGTTGGGCTGGATCCACGGCCAGATCGGGAACACCCGGACGTGGTCGAGCCCGATCCCCGCGAGGTCCTCGAAGTCGCGGCGGGCAGCGTCGGCCGGTTGGTCGAGCCAGCCGTAGAACCAGCCGGACGAGGGCACGTAGTTCGCGCCGAAGCGGAGCGGGTCGGGGCTGTGGTGCGGCTGGGGCACGCGGGTCCTCCATGGGGTGAACCGTCCCCGCGAGGGTGCTCCCCCGGCGGAGGCGCATCCCTTCTGGGGGTTGAGCCGATCACCGAGACCCTAAACCGCTTTAGTCCCCTTGCCAAGGGCGGGCGGCGCGGTGCTCTGCCGGACGACCAGCCGGGGGGTGCCGGTCTTGAGGTCGCGCCTGGCCCCCGGGTCGGCGATGACCTCCAGCAGCACGTCGGCCACCTGGCCGCCGAGCGCGAAGGTGTCGCGCGAGAGCGAGGTGATGCTCGGGTGGGTGACCCGGGTCAGCACCGAGTCGTCGAAGGCCACGATCGACAGCTCGGCCGGCACGGCCACGCCCATCTCCCCCGCCACGCCGAGCCCGGCCAGCGCCATCACGTCGCTGTCGTAGACGACGGCCGTCGGGCGGGGGTCGCGCGACAACAACGTCCTGGTCGCCGCCGCGCCTTCGGCGTCGCTGAAGTCGGTCGGGAGCGAGACCGCGTCCGCCAGGCCGAGGCGCTTGACCGAGTCGCGCAGCGCGCGCATGCGCCGCCGGGTGTGGCGGAGCCCGGGCAGCCCCGCGACGTGGGCGACGCGGCGGTGCCCGAGCGCCGCCAGGTAGTCGACGACCGACACCATCGCCTCGCGGTCGTCGGCCCACACGCTGGCCAGCGCCCCGTGCCGGCCGGGGCCGCCGAGCACGACGGCGGGCACGCCCAACTCCTCCAGCGCGGCGAAACGGGGGTCGCGGATCTTGGGATCGACGAGGATGAACCCGTCCACGCGGTGCGCGGAGGTCCACTCCCTGTAGACCTCGATCTCGGCCTCGGAGTCCTCCACCACCAGCAGGTGCATCGCCACCTGCTGGCGCGACAACCTCGCCTGCAGGCCGGACAGGAGCTGGGCGAAGAACGGCTCGACGCCCAGCGTGCTGGCGGGCCTGGCGATCACCAGGCCCACCGCCTCGGCCCTGGCGCCGCCGAGCGCCCTGGCGGCGCTGTGCGGCCGCCAGTTCATCTCCCTGGCCACCTCGAGGATGCGGGCCCTGGTCGCCTCGCTGACGCCGGGACGCCCGTTCAGCGCGAACGACACCGCGCCCTTGGACACCCCGACCCGCTGCGCGATGTCGGCGATCGTCGGTCGGCCCACGCGGCCGCTCCTTTCCTCACGGTCCGGCCACACCCTATTGACAGCGGAGTCTAGCCCGGTGGATAGTCCCGCAACTAGAGCGGTTTAGTACCGCGCGCCGGCCACGAAGGAGAGCGCCATGCGAAGGTACTGGGCAGGACTGGCCGTGATGGCCGTCGCGATCGCGGGATGCGGGCTGGGCGGCGCGGAACCTGACCCGGCCGCGCCGGTCACGAACGTCACCGGCGAGGTGAAGGGCAAGGTCAGCCTGCAGACCTGGGCGCTCAAACCGAAGTTCACCGACTACGTGCAGGGCGTCATCGACGGCTTCGAGAAGGAGCATCCGGGCACCGAGGTGGAGTGGCTGGACCAGCCCGCCGAGGGCTACGCGGAGAAGGTGCTCACCCAGGCGGCCGGCGGCTCGCTGCCCGACGTCGTCAACCTGCCGCCCGACTTCGCGGCCCCGCTGGTCAGGCAGGGCGTGCTGCTGGACGTCGGCCCAGCCGATCAGCAGGCCGACCGAAAGCTGGCCGACGTCTACGTCCCCGGCGGCCTGGACGCCTACCGCTACCCCGGCTCCGAGGGCACGTACGGCTACCCGTGGTACCTCAACACCGACGTCAACTACTGGAACTCGGAGCTGCTCACCGAGAACGGCCTGGACCCGGAGAAGCCGCCGGCGAGCCTGGACGAGCTCATCGCCCAGGCCAGGACGCTGAAGGAGAAGTCGGGCGGCAAGGTCTATCTGATGAGCCGCAAGCCGGAGCTGGGCGACCTGGCCAACGCGGGCGTCCCCATGATGGCGCCCGACGGGACGCGGTTCACCTTCAACACCCCGGAGGCGGTCGCGCTGCTGGACAAGTACCGCGACGCGTACAAGGAGGGGCTCCTGCCGCGCGACGTGCTCACCGACACCTACGCCGGCAACGCCAAGCTGTTCACCGAGGGCACGGTCGCCTGGACGACCGCCGGCGGCAACTTCATCACGAGCCTGGCCACCGACAACCCGACGCTCGCGCCCAAGGTGGTGCCGTCGCCCGCGATGGGCACCCCGCCGCTGTACGTGCAGGGCCTGGCCATCTCCAAGCGCACGAAGAACGCCCCTGCCGCGCTCGCCCTGGCCCGCTGGGTGACCAACGCCGAGAACCAGGCCGCCTTCGCCCACCTGGTCAACATCTTCCCCAGCACGAAGGCCTCGGCGAACGACCCGTTCTTCAGCAAGAGCGACGGCACCCACTCGGGCGACGCCAAGGTGATCGCGTTCACCTCGCTGGCCCAGGCCAAGGTGCTCGAGCCGGTCCAGGTCACCGAGGCGATGAAGAAGTTCGTCCGGCAGCAGTTCGCGCTGGCGATCAGCGGTGAGGCCACCTCCAAGGAGGCGCTGGACGCCGCCGTGGCCAAGTGCGACGAGCTGCTCAAGAGCTGATGACCCACCACCGCTGGTTCACGCCGTGGCTGCTGGTGGCGCCCGCCGCGGTCTGGTTGTGCGTCTTCTCCGTCTTCCCGTCGATCAACACGCTGGTCCTGGCGTTCACCAACGCCAAGCCGCTCGGCGGCGGCCACTTCACCGGCCTGGCCAACTTCGGCCGCGCCCTGAACGACGACCAGCTCGCCGACGCGCTGGTCAACAGCATCGTCTACATGCTGGTGTGCCTGCCGCTGCTCACCCTGCTGCCGCTGCTGATCGCGATCCTGGTGGAGAAGAAGCTGCCAGGCATCATGTTCTTCCGCACCGCCTTCTACACCCCGGTGGTCGCCTCGGCCGTGGTGGTCGCGCTGATCTGGGGCTGGCTGCTGGACGACCGCGGGCTGGTGAACGGTTTCGCGCAGTGGCTGGGCGTGATCGCCGCGCCGGTGCCGTTCCTGACCGACCGGTGGCTGCTGCTGTTCAGTGCGATCAGCCTGACCATCTGGAAGGGGCTGGGCTACTACATGATCATCTATCTGTCGGCGCTCGGCAACGTCCGGCGCGAGCTGCACGAGGCCGCGTCCGTGGACGGCGCGGGCCCGGTGCGGCGCTTCCGGAGCGTCACGGTGCCCGGCGTGCGCAACACGATGTTGCTGATCTCCGTGCTGGTGTCGGTCTCGGCGCTGCGCGTGTTCTCCGAGCTGTACGTGTTGTCGAACGGCACCGGCGGCCCCGGTGGCAGGGACATGTCGCTCGTGATGCTCATCCAGCTCTACAGCCGCGGCTTCACCGGCCACCTCGGCTACGCCTCCGCGCTCAGCCTGGTGCTGCTGGTCATCACCATCGGGCCGATGCTCCTGCTGCTGCGGCTCAACAGGAAGGCGGCCTGACATCAACACCGTCTCCACCCGCGAGAAGGCGCTGCGTTACGTCCTGCTCCTGCTCGTGCTCGCCCTGACCGTCTCGCCGTTCCTGTGGCAGCTGTCCACCTCGCTCAAGAGCGTCCAGGAGGACATCTACACCCGGACGCCGAGCTTCCTGCCCCAGCAGCCGACGCTCGCCAACTACGCCGAGGTGGCCGAGACCATCCCCGTGTGGTCGTACGCGGCCAACTCGCTGGTCGTGGCCGCCATCGTGGTCGCGGGCAACGCCGTGGGCGCCACGATCGCCGGGTTCGCCCTGGCCAAGCTCCGCTTCAGGGGCGCCAAGCTGCTGCTGGGGCTGTTCCTGGCGACGCTGGTGCTCCCCGGCGAGGTGACGATCGTCTCGCAGTACGTCACCGTCCGCTCGCTCGGCCTGGCCGACACCCTGCTCGGGGTGGCGTTGCCGGGCGCGATCGGGATGCTTAACGTGCTGTTGATGCGTACAGCGTTTCAGGCGATCCCCCGGGAAATGGACGAAGCCGCGATCATCGACGGGGCGACGGCGTGGCAGCGGCTGCGCCACATCGGCCTGCCGAACGTGCGCGGCATGCTCAGCGTGGTCACGATCTTCGTGTTCATCGGGGCCTGGGACGACTTCCTGTGGCCGCTCATCGTCCTGACCGACCCCGCCAACTACACGCTCACGGTCGGCCTACAGTATTTGAACGGCACGTTCAGCGCCAACCCGCGACTGATCGCGGCAGGCACGATGATCTCCTTCCTGCCGATCGTGATCGTCTTCGCGGCACTCCAGCGCTTCTTCTTCAGGGGCGTGGAGGAAGGCGCCATCAAAGGCTGACAAACCCTTTTGCGTAAGGAGTCCCTGATGCACGACGACCGCAACCTGGTCGAAGCCCGCCTGAAGCGTGTGCTCAACGAGCGGATCCGCCCCGCCCTTTACCCTGAGTCGGTGCCGTTGGAGGTGGCCGTCTGGCATGCGCCGGACGAGCCCGTGCCGGTCACCGAGGGGCTGGCCGCGACGCCTGAGCCGATCGCGGTGGGCGATGCGTGGGGCGCGCCGTGGGGCACGAGCTGGTTCACCGTCACCGGCACGGTGCCGGAGCGGTGGGCGGGCCGGACCGTCGAAGCCCTGCTCGACCTGGGCTTCGACGAGGACATGCCCGGTTTCCAGTGCGAGGGCCTGGTCTACCTCCCCGACGGCACCCCGGTGAAGGGGCTCAACCCGCGCAACCAGTGGGTCCGCGTCGGCGCCCCCGCCGAGGGCGGAGAGCGGGTGCGCCTGCACGTCGAGGCCGCCTCCAACCCCGTCATCCTCGGCCACCACCCGTTCCAGCCGACCCGGCTCGGCGACAAGGAGACGGCCGGGAGCGACCCCCTCTACCGGGTGACCCGCATGGACCTGGCCGTCTTCGACGAGACCGTGTGGCAGCTCGTGATGGACCTGGAGGTGCTCGGCGAGCTGATGCACGAGCTGCCGGTCGACGGCGGCCGCCGCTGGGAGCTGCTGCGGGCACTGAACCGGGCGCTGGACGCCGTGGACCTCCAGGACGTCAACGGCACGGCCGCCGCCGCCAGGGCCGAGCTGACCGGCGTGCTGTCGGCCCCCGCCGTGCCGTCGGCGCACCGCATCAGCGCCGTCGGCCACGCGCACATCGACTCGGCCTGGCTGTGGCCGCTGCGCGAGACCGTGCGCAAGGTGGCCCGCACCGCGTCCAACATGACGGCGCTGCTGGAGGACGAGCCGGACTTCGTGTTCGCGATGTCGCAGGCGCAGCAGTGGGCGTGGATCAAGGAGCACCGGCCCGAGGTCTGGGCGAAGGTGACCAAGGCGGTGGCCTCCGGCCGGTTCGTCCCGGCGGGCGGCATGTGGGTGGAGTCCGACACGAACATGCCCGGCTCGGAGGCGATGGCCCGGCAGTTCGTGCACGGCAAACGGTTCTTCATCGACGAGTTCGGCGTCGACAACGAGGAGGTGTGGCTGCCCGACACCTTCGGCTTCGCGGCCGGGCTGCCGCAGATCATCAAGGCGGCCGGGTCGAAGCGGCTGCTCACGCAGAAGATCTCGTGGAGCCAGACGAACACCTTCCCGCACCACACGTTCCTGTGGGAGGGCCTTGACGGCACCAGGATCTTCACGCACTTCCCGCCCGTCGACACCTACAACTGCTCGATGACGGGCGGCGAGCTGGCCCACGCGGCCCGCAACTTCAAGGACAAGGGCGTCGCCCGGCACTCGCTCGCGCCGACCGGCTGGGGCGACGGGGGCGGCGGCACGACGCGCGAGATGGTCGCCAAGGCCGCCAGGGTCCGCGACCTGGAGGGCTCGCCCGCCGTTGCGTGGGAGACGCCGGCCGACTTCTTCGCCAAGGCCGAGGCGGAATATCCGAACCCGCCGGTCTGGGCCGGCGAGCTCTACCTGGAGCTGCACCGGGCGACCCTGACCAGCCAGGCCAAGACGAAGCAGGGCAACCGCCGCAGCGAGCACCTGCTGCGAGAGGCCGAGCTCTGGGCGGCGACCGCGGCCGTGCGCGCCGGGGCGCCCTACCCGTACGCGCAGCTCGACCGGATCTGGAAGACGGTGCTGCTGCACCAGTTCCACGACATCCTGCCCGGCTCGTCGATCGCGTGGGTGCACCGGGAGGCGCGCAGGACGTACGAGCTGGTGGCGGAGGAGCTGAACGCCGTCATCGACACCGCGCAGCGCGCGCTGGCCGGCGACGCCTCCGGCGGCACGCTCGTCTTCAACGGCGCCCCGCACGCCCGCCGCGGCGTCCCCGCCGGCGGCGCGGCACGGCCCGAACCCGGCGTGCGGACCTCCGTGCGCGACCGCGACGGCGGCGGCCACGTCCTGGACAACGGCCTGCTGAGGGTGGAGGTCGACGCCCGCGGCCTGATCGTGTCGATCTACGACGTGGCCGCGGATCGGGAGACGGTCGCGCCCGGTCAGGTGGCCGGGCTGCTGCAGCTGCACCCCGACTTCCCCAACAAGTGGGACGCCTGGGACGTCGACGAGTTCTACCGCAACACGGGCACCGACCTGACCGAGGCCGACGACGTGAGCCTGGTGGACGGCTCGGTCCGCGTCCGCCGCTCCTTCGGCTCGTCGAGCGTGACGCAGGTGTTCACGCTGACCGGCCGGCGGCTCGACGTCGACACCGAGGTCGACTGGCACGAGACGGAGAAGTTCCTGAAGCTGGCGTTCCCGCTGGACGTGCACGCCGACCGGTACGCCTCCGAGAGCCAGTACGGCCACGTCTTCCGTGCCACGCACACCAACACGAGCTGGGAGGCGGCCAAGTTCGAGGCCTGCAACCACCGCTTCGTGCACGTGGAGGAGCCGGGCTGGGGCGTCGCGCTGGTCAGCGACTCGACCTACGGCCACGACGTCACCCGCACCGCCGGTGGCGCGGGCACGACCACGACCGTACGGGTCTCGCTGCTGCGCGCCCCCCGTTTCCCCGACCCGGAGACCGACCAGGGCGTGCACCGCTTTCGCCACGCGCTCGTGCCGGGCGCCGCGATCGGCGACGCGGTCCGCGAGGGTTATGTCGTCAACCTGCCCGAGCGCCGCGTGCCCGGCGACGCGGAGGTCGCGCCGCTGGTGTCGGTGGACGACGACGCGGTGGTGGTGACCGCCGTCAAGCTGGCCGACGACGAGAGCGGTGACGTGATCGTGCGTTTCCACGAGTCGAGGGGCGGCCGGGCGCGGGCCACGTTGACGCCGGGCTTCCCCGTGGCCGAGGTGGTCGCCACGGACCTGCTGGAGCGTCCCACGGCCGAGCCGCGCCGCCACGACGGCCCGGTGCTGCTGGCGCTGCGCCCGTTCGAGCTGGTGACCTTGCGCTTGAAGCGCGCATGATCGGGCCAGGGCCGCCCGGCGAGGGCCGGGCGGCCCGCTCAGCCGCTGAGCAGCGCCCCCAGGCGGGGCGCGTACGTGGCGTGGAAGACCAGCGAGGCCGCGCCGATCGCGGCGGCGTCCGCCGCGATCGGCGAGGTCTCCACCTGGACCGCGTGCAGCCGCCTGGCGAGCGACCTGGTCGACACGGCCGCCGCGATCACGTCGCGGTAGAGCCCGCCCACCTCCCTGAGCGCTGGCCCGCCGAGCACGAGCAGGTCGATGTCGAGCATGTTCACGACGCTGACGGCGGCGTCGGCCAGCCGCCCGGCCACGCGTTAGATCACGGCGCGGGCCTCGGTCTCGCCGCGCGCGGCCGCCGCGCAGATGGCGGCGTGGTCGGCCCCGTTGCCCAGCGCCGCCTCGATGGCGCTCGGGCAGCAGACGGCCTCCACACATCCCCGGTTGCCGCAGTAGCACTCGGGGCCGTCCGGTTCGACCGTGATGTGCCCGAACTCGGCGGCGTTCAGCGACCGCCCGCGATACACCTGGTTGTCGAGGAAGATCCCGCCCCCGATGCCCGTCCCCAGGTAGAGGTAGGCGAAGCTCGGCGTGGCCCGCGCGGTCCCGGCCCACCGCTCCCCGATCGCCGCGGCCGTCGCGTCGTTGTCCACGGTGACGGGAAAGCGGGTGTGCTCCTCCAGCAGGCTCTTGATCGGCACCTGGTCCCAGCCGGGCAAGCGCGGCGGCGACACCATCACGCCGTCGCCGTCCAGCGGGCCGGGGCAGGCCAGGCCCACTCCCAGCACCTTGCCGTCGGCGACCCCCGCCTCCCTCAGGATGCGCCGCGCGGCCCTGGCCATCTGCCGCACCACGGCATCCGGCCTGTGCCCCGGCCGCACCGGCAGGCGCAGCCGGGCGACCGGCCGCCCGGCCAGGTCGGCGAGCACGCAGGAGATCTCCCCAGGATCGAAGTGCACGCCGATGGCGTAGCCGGCGCCCGGGTCGATCCGCAGGATCGTGCGCGGCTTGCCCCCGTTGGACGGGGCGGAGCCGTCCTCGATGACCAGCCCCTCCTCCAGCAACCGGCGGACGATCACCGACACGGTCTGCGCGGTCAACCTGGTGCGGGCCGCGATCTGGACGCGGCTGATCCCGTCGGAGGCCTGGATCGCCTCCAATACCACGGCGCGGTTGTAGCTCCCCACCTTGGGCAGGTTCGTGCCCAGCTGCATGTCGCCAATATCACACAAACTGTTGACTTTGTAAATCAAATAGATTTAGCTTCTCGGCAACCCCAAGGAAACTTCCCTGGCAACCCAAGAACCACCGGGAGCCCGTGATGAGACGTACGCTGGCCGGTTCCCTCCTGCTGCTGACAGCCGTGGCCGGCTGTGGCGCCGACACCGAGCAGAACGCCTCCGGCAGCAAGGAACTCGAGGTCCTCTACAAGGTCGAGCCGACGTGGCCGCATCTGGAGAAGATGCTCACGGACGCCAAGAAGCAGTACGAAGCCGCTCACTCCGGCGTCACCATCAAACTCACACCCGTCCAGGGCAACAACGAGGCCTACTACACCAAGCTGGCCCTGCTCAACCGGTCTCCTGACTCGGCTCCCGACGTCTATCTGCACGACACGTTCCAGGTGAACGCCGACGTCGCGGCGGGCAAGCTGGCCCCTCTGGACGACTACCTGGCCAAGTGGCCCGACTGGAGCGAGCAGTTTCCCGACTCGGTCAAGCAGGCCGCCAAGGGCGGCGACGGCAAGATCTACGGTGTCCCGATCAGCACCGACACGCGCGGCCTCTGGTACCAGAAGGACGTCTTCGCCAAGGCCGGCCTCCCCGTCCCGTGGGAGCCGAAGACCTGGAACGACGTCCTGACGGCCGCTCGCACCATCAAGACGAAGCTGCCCGACGTGATCCCGTTCACCATGTACTCGACGAAGATCCACGGTGAGGCGTCGACCATGCAGGGCTTCGAGATGCTCCTGTACGGCACGCCCGGCGGCACCCTCTACGACGAGGCGCAGAAGAAGTGGGTGGCCGGCGGCAAGCAGTTCACCGACGCGCTGACGTTCGTCAACACCATCTACCGCGAGGAGCTCGGGCCCAAGCAGGCCGACGCGCACAACGCCAAGCTCGCCGACAAGGCCAACTACGAGTGGTTCCCCAACGCCAAGCTGGGCATCGCGCTCGACGGCGCGTGGACGGCCGCGGCGTGGAAGCCGACCAGCACCAAGCCGTGGGCGGAGTGGAAGGACAAGATCGGCTGGACGGCCATGCCGACGCAGAACGGCGAGGAGCCGGGCGCGGTCAGCATGTCGGGCGGCTGGGTGATGGCGATGAGCTCCTACGCCAGGAACAAGCAGGAGGCGTGGGACTTCATCGCGGTGGCCACCAACAAGGAGAACTCGCTGACGTACGCGCTGGGCTCGGGCGACCTGACCCCCCGCAAGGACGTCGCCGCCGATCCGAAGTACACCGCCGACAACCCGAGCGTGAAGTTCTTCACCGACCTGGCCTCGGTGACCCACTACCGGCCGGCTTTCGAGGCGTACCCGAAGGTGTCGGCCCAGATCCAGGAGGCCCTGGAGGCCGTCACGACGGGCTCCCAGACTCCTGAGGAGGCCACCGCCACCTACGCGAAGGCGCTGCCCACCGCCGTGGGCGGCCCCGACAAGGTGCTGGCCAAATGACGGTCGCCACAGCGCCGGCCCCGCCCGTGACGAGCACGCCCCCCAGCGGCTCGTCGCGGCGCGGTGTGCTGCGCTGGCTGCTCCCCCTGGGGCCGGCCATCGTCCTGCTGGCGCTCTTCCTCGCCGGCCCCATCCTGTGGAGCGTCTACGTCGCCTTCACCAACGAGACGCTCACCGGCTCGGCCTCGGTCAACTCCCAGTTCGTGGGCGTGGCCAACTTCACCAGGCTCTTCAACGACCCGAACTTCATCAACTCCTTCGTCCTCACGTTCGTCTTCGTGATCGGGTCGGCCGTCATCGGCCAGAACACCCTGGGCCTGCTCATCGCCCTCCTCCAGCGCGGGCGCGGCAGGGTGACGCGCAGCGTCGTCAACGGGGTCGTCATCGCCGCCTGGGTGGTGCCCGAGGTGGTGGCGGCGGCCTGCTGGTTCTCGTTCCTGGCCGAGGAGGGCACGCTCAACTCGGTGCTCGGCATCTCCCAGGAGTGGCTCTACACGGCCCCGATGCTGGCGGTGATCCTGGCCAACGTCTGGCGCGGCACCGCGTTCTCCATGCTGGTGTACTCGGCCGCCCTCTCCGAGGTGCCGAAGGACCTGGTGGAGGCCGCCGCCGTGGACGGAGCGGGCCCGGGCCGCCGCCTGCTGCACATCACCCTGCCCCTGATCCGCAGATCCATCATGGCCAATCTCATGCTGATCACCCTGCAGACCCTGGCGAGCTTCGGCCTCATCTACGCCCTCACCGGCGGCGGGCCGGGCACGGCCAGCCAGACCACGCCGCTCTACATGTACGAGCAGGCGTTCCGCTACTTCGAGATCGGCTACGGCTCCGCGATCGCCCTCGTCATGCTGGTGATCGGCGCCCTGTTCTCGCTGATCTACCTGCGCCTGATCAAAGTGGAGGACGCGTGACCAGGCTCGCGGCCCGCGGGGCGGCAGGGTTGTCGCTCCTGATCATCTGCCTGGCCTTCCTCGGCCCGTTCCTGTGGGTGGTGATCTCCTCGGTCCAGCCGGAGGCGACACTCGCCGCGCAGCCGACCCTGAACTTCTCGCTGGACAACTTCACGGCGGTGCTGACGTGGGAGACGCTGATCCTCCCACTGATCAACTCCATCGTGATCTCGGGGTCCACGGCCGTCCTGACGGTGTTCGTGGCGGGTCTGGCGGCCTACCCGCTCTCCCGCTACCAGCTCCGCTATCGCCGGCACTTCATGCTGACGCTGCTGTTCACCACCGGCCTGCCGATGACGGCGGTCCTGGTGCCGGTCTACGCGATGTTCTTCCGCTTCAACCTGTACGGCTCCGTGCCGGCGATGGTGTTGTTCCTGACGGCCAGCTCGCTGCCGTTCTCGATCTGGATGATGAAGAACTTCATGGACGGGGTGCCGGTGAGCCTGGAGGAGGCGGCATGGGTGGACGGCGCCGGCTGGGTGCGGTCGCTGACGGCCGTGGTGGGCCCGCTGATGGCGCCGGGCATCGCGGTGGTGGCGATCTTCGTGTTCGTCGGGCAATGGGGCAACTTCTTCGCCCCGTTCGTGTTGCTGGACACGCCGGAGAAGCAGCCGGCCGCGGTAACCATCTACACCTTCTTCTCCCAGTACGGGCAGGTCGCCTACGGCCAGCTGGCCGCGTTCTCCATCCTCTACACGGCCCCGGCGGTGATCCTCTACGTGGCGGTGAACAAGTATCTGGCCGGCTCGTTCAGCTTCGCAGGCTCGGTGAAGGGCTGAGGTGTGCCGCGCCTGGCCGTCGCCGGGCGCACGATCCGGCCCGTGGGGGCCCGTCGCCTCTTGCCGAAAGCCTGACCGAACGTTAGACATGGGTGTCACCATTCGGCAGAGAACGGAGCCCCCATGCCCGCGCAGGCCAGTTCGTGTCCGAGCCCCCGTCTCCCGCGAGCCCTCGGGGCCGTGGCGGCCACGGCGGCCGGGATGCTCGCCCTCACCGCGACGCTCTCCCCCGCGGCCGCGCTGGCCGCGCCGCCCTCCCCCTCGTCGGTGCTGGTCTGCCTGCCGGACGCTCCTGCCTGCCAGGAGGTCCGCGGAGCGCCCGGCGACTTCCGATTCTGGTTCAGGATCAACAACGCCCCGGCGCCGATAGGCCTGACCTTTACCGTCAACGGCACTCCCGCCTCCGGCTCCGTCACCACGCAGGTCGTCGGCGAGGCGATCGAAGGAGAGTTCCGGCCCTTGACGCCGCTCGTCAGCGGAGACGAGGCGTGCTTCAGCTACGCCGGCGGCAGCGGCGAACACTGCGCCGTCGCCCCCTGACCGGCGAGGGCCGCGCCGGCGGACCGGAAGGAAGTTCTGACTGAACAGAACTAGTTGAAAGGCGTACTGTTGTCGCATGGCTTCGACCCCGGAAACGGTGCACTGGCGCGGCGTGCACCACCTCGCCCTGGTGACCGCGGACATGGACGCCACCGTGCGGTTCTGGCACGGCGTGCTCGATGCCCGCCTGGTCGCCACCCTCGCCGTCCCCGCGTTCAGGCACTACTTCTTCGAGGTGGCGCAGGGCAACACCATCGCCTTCTTCGAATACACCGACCAGCCCATCGACAGCTTCGCCAAACCCGCCGGCGTGCCGTACGCCAGGGCGGCGCAGTTCGACCACCTGTCCCTGCACCTGCCGGACGAGGACGCGCTCAACCGGCTGCGCGACCGGCTCAAGGCGCATGGCTGCGAGGTCACCGACGTCATCGACCACGGTTTCCTGCGCTCGATCTACTTCAGCGACCCCAACGGGATCGCCCTTGAGGCCTCCTGGTGGACGCTCGACCCGACCGGCCGCCCCGCCGACCACGCCGACGAGCGGCTGTTCGCCGACCCCGACCCCGTGCCCGCCGTCCGCGAGCTGCGTGACGACGGCCGCCTCCACCACACCGCCGCGACGAAGCTCGTCGACGGCATCATCGAGGACCTCCGGCGCGAAGGCGTCACCCTGGAGCCCTGACCGCCCCGCACTCCGGCACGACGGCGACGATCCCCCGAGGGCCTCACCCGGGGGATCGTGCGGACCATCAGGCGCAGGTGTAGCCGGACGGCGTCTGCGTGTTCCCGTTCGGCCGGGTGACCTGGAAGCCGAAGCTGGTGCTGGCGTTCGGCGCCAGGGTGCCGTTGTAGCCGGCGTTCCTGGCGGTGACGGTCTGCCCGCTGACGGTCACGGCGGCGTTCCACGAGCCGGCCAGCGTGTGCCCGGGCGGCAGCGTGAAGGTGACGGTCCAGCCCGAGATGCCGGATGTGCCGGCGTTGGTGACGGTCACCGGTTGCACCACGTACCCGTTGGGCCACTGGTTCTGCACGGTGCCGGCGGCGGTGCAGCCGCCCCCTCCGCTGCCGCCCTCGGCCGTGGTGAACGTGGTCGTGGGCGAGTTGCCGGACAGGTTGCCGGCTCCGTCACGCGCCCGCACGTACACCACGTACTCGGTCTCGGGGGTCAGCCCGGTCAGGGTGATGGAGTTGGTGGTGGTCGTGCCGAGCTGCGTGTCGCTGGCCCCCTGCTCGCGGTAGACGTTGTAGCCGGCCAGCCCGCTCCCCCCGCTGTCGGTCGAGGCGGTCCACGTCAGCCTGGCGGAGCCGGCGGTGACGCTGCTCGACGACGGTGTGCCCGGTGTGCTCGGCGCCGTGGTGTCGTCGCTGCTCGAGCCGTCGTCGAGCGCGTCGTGCACGGCGTTGTAGGCGGGCTTCTTCTGGTAGTTCTCGTCGTAGATCAGCGCGGCGCCCTGTCCCTGGAACGTGTCCGGCACCCACGAGTACTTGTCGGTGAAGCCCCAGATCGTCACACCCGCACAGGCGGTGACGGCCAGGCAGGCGTTGACGGCGTTGCGGTAGTAGGTCGCCTGTGTGGCGTCCTTGGAGGAGTCTCTGGGCATCTGCATGCGGATGTCCAGCTCGGTGATGCGCACCTGGACGCCGAGGGCGGCGAAGCGCTCCATGTTCTGCTGCAGGTCGTTCGGGAAGCCGTACTGGATGGCGAGGTGCCCCTGGATGCCGACGCAGTCGACGGGCACGCCCTGCTGGCGCAGCGACCGGACCAGGTTGTACATCGCGGTGCTCTTGGCGTTGACGCCCTCGACGTTGTAGTCGTTGATGCACAGCCGGGCGTCGGGGTCGGCCTCACGCGCGGCCCTGAAGGCGTCGGCGACGAAGCTCTGGCCGAGCGTGTTGTACCAGAACGACGAGCGCCAGCCGCCGTTGTCGTCGAATATCTCGTTCACCACGTCCCACGAGACCACGGCCGGGTTGTCGGCGTAGCGTCCGACGACCTCGGCGATGTGGTTCTCCATCGCCTCGCGCATGGCGCCGGCGCCGAGGTTCTGCACCCAGCCGGGCGTCTGGCTGTGCCACACGAGTGTGTGGCCGTGGACCTGCTGGTTGTTCTGGGTGGCGAAGTTGACGATGGCGTCGGCTCCGGAGAAGTTGAACTGGCCCTGGTTGGGCTCGGTGGTGTCCCACTTCATCACGTTCTCGGCGGTGATCTGGTTGAACTCGTTGGCCGCGATGTTGCGGTACGCGGTCTCGTTGGACAGCGGGCTGGTGGCGAGCGCCGCACCGATGAACTTGCCCCGGCTCTGCGCGTGCGCCCGCAGGGGCGCCGACGCTTCGGCCGAGGTGACGGGGAGGAGGAAGGTCAGGAGCATCCCCACCAGGGTGAGGGCTCTGATGAGCGAGGACGGACGCACGGACATCTACCTCCGGAGGCAGGCACTCGGTTCCGAAAGTTTTCGACCCGGACAGGATCGCACCGGAGACGGTATGGACATGCGCCCATGCGGTCAACGCCAAGCCCGAGCCCGCCCTAAAGAAGCAGTTGGGAGGCAGAAATTATCGGAAGGAGTGTGAAACTTTCATCATCCGGAGGCGCCGCGCACCGAATCCCGGTCGTCACGGCATCAGGCAACCTTCCCCGATCGCGCCGCTCCAGAAACCCCCGATCGGCCCATTGTTCCTGGTCTAGCGTGACGTACCTACCGGTCGGTACAGTGTTTCCGGAATAATCGTCCACTGCGGGAGTTCTGCGCATGTCTCTTTCGCACGCCCAGGCCCAGGACCAGCTCACCGGCCCCGGCCAGCTGTTCGAGATCGAGGAGATCGGCGACACCGGGATTCGCACCTGGAAACACGCTCCAGGACACTTCCGCGCGCTCCTGCAGACGAGCCGGCTCCACGGCGAGAAGGACTTCCTCGTCTACGAGAACGAGCACATCACGTTCGAGGAACACTTCCGCCGCGCCGCCACCCTCGCCCGCCGCCTCGTCGACGATTACGGCGTGCGCAAGGGCGACCGGGTGGCGGTGGCCATGCGCAACTACCCGGAGTGGGTGATCTCGTTCTCCGCGGCGCTGGCGGCCGGAGCGATCGCCGTACCGCTGAACGCCTGGTGGACGGAGGCCGAACTGGCCTACGGCGTGCGCGACTCCGGCGCCAAGGTGCTGATCGCGGACGGTGAGCGCGCCGCCAGGCTGGCCTCGACCGGCGTGCCCATGATCGTCGCCAGGGGCGAGGCGCCGGAAGGAGCACGCCCGTTCGCGGAGGTGCTCGACGAGGTCGCCGCCGGCGCCGAGCTGCCCGACGTGGAGCTGTCCCCCGAGGACCCGGCCACGATCTTCTACACGTCCGGCACCACGGGCAGCCCCAAGGGCGCCCTGGGCAGCCACCGCAACCTGGGCCAGTCACCCATGACCGTCGGGTACGGGCACATGCGCGCGCTCGCCATGGCCGGCAAGGACCCGGCCACCTCGGTGGGCACCCGCCGGGTCACCCTGCTGACCGTTCCGCTCTTCCACGTCACCGGCTCCTTCTCGGCCCTGACCACCTCCATGTTCAGCGGCGGCGGCCTGGTGCTCATGTACAAGTGGGACCCCGGTCAGGCGCTGGCCCTGATCGAGCGGGAGAAGATCACCGGTATGATCGGGGTGCCCACGAACGCCTGGCAGCTGATGTCCCACCCCGACTTCGGCACGTACGACCTGTCGTCCCTGACCAGCCTCGGCTACGGCGGCGCCCCCGCCCCGCCCCGGCTGCTGGAGCGCATCGGCGAGAACCTGCCCGACCGCGCGCCCTCCAACGGCTACGGCATGACCGAGACGACCGCCCTGGCCATCGGCAACGGCGGCGCCGACTACCAGGCCAGGCCCGACAGCATCGGCCGGCCGCTGCCCGTGGTCGACGTGCGGGTGGTCGACCCGGCGGGCGGCGAGCTGCCGCCTGGCGAGGTGGGCGAGCTCTGCGTCCGCGGCCCCAACGTCATCCTGGGCTACTGGAACAAGCCGGAGGCGACGGCACAGACGTTCATCGACGGCTGGCTGCACACCGGAGACCTGGCCAGGATCGACGAGGAGGGGTTCGTCTACATCGTCGACCGGGCCAAGGACATGGTGATCAGGGGCGGCGAGAACGTCTACTGCGCGGAGGTGGAGGCGGCGATGTTCGAGCACCCGGCGGTGGACGACGTGGCCGTGATCGGCGTGCCGCACGACGAGCTGGGCGAGGAGGTCGGCGCGGTCATCCGCCTGGCGCCGGGCGCCTCGGTCACGGCCGGGGAGCTGCGGGCGTTCCTCACCGGCCGGATCGCCACGTTCAAGATCCCGGTGCACGTGTGGTTCCGCCACGGCGAGCTGCCCCGCAACCCCGGCGGCAAGATCCTCAAGACCCGTCTGCGCAGGGAGATCCTGGGAGCCTGACCGGCCCGCCCGGCCGCCCTCCTCCTGAGGTGTCCGGGCGGCGCTCCCGATCACGTCCGTCGCCGGGCACCGGCCTGCGAACACCGACGTGACGGTCATCACAGAGTCAGCGTTCCCGCACGTGGTGACGCCCTTCCCGAGCCCTCTCGCACGCCTGCTTACCTCGCGCGTAATCGCGGCCCCTATCCCGTGGCTGACATCGTTCACGTGTCGCACCGACCACTGGAGGAGCCGAAATGACCGCCCTGACCGTCACCACCGACCGGACGAAGTTCCTGCGTCTCGTACTCGCGTCCGACGCCGTCGTCACCGGCGGCAACGGGCTGCTCTACCTGGCCGCCGCCGCCCCCGTGAGCAGCCTGCTCGGCCCCGACGCGGCCCTGCCGCGCGGCATCGGCGCCTTCCTCCTCGTGTACGGCGCCGCGGTCGGCCTGCTGGCTAGCCGCCGCACGATCAGCCCGGCCGCCACCAGGGCGGTGATCGCCCTGAACATCATCTGGACCCTCGGCAGCATCGCCGCCGTCGTCACCGGGGCGCTGGACCTCACCACCGCCGGCGCCGTCTGGGCCATCGCCCAGGCACTGCTCGTGGCCGTGTTCGCCGAGCTCCAGATCGTCGGCCTGCGCAAGACCCGCACCACGTGACCAAGGAGAAGACCATGACCCTCGTGGAACGTTACATCGCCGTCTGGAACGAGACCGACCCGCAGGCCCGCGCCAAGGCCGTGGCCGAGCTGTGGACCGAGGACGCCACGTACACCGACCCGCTCGCCGACGTTTCCGGGCACGCCGGGATCGCCGCCGTGATCGAGGGCGCGCAGGGCATGTTCCCCGGCCTGGTGTTCACGCCCGGCGAGCTGTACGACGCCCACCGCCACCTCGCCAGGTTCACCTGGCACCTGGGCCCGGCGGACGGCGAGCCGGTGGCGGTCGGCTACGACGTGGTGGAGCTGGCGGGGGACGGCCGGATCCGCAAGGTGCTCGGCTTCCTCGACAAGGCACCCGCCGCCTGACCCGACGCCCTCGAGGCCCCCCGGCTCCGCCGGGGGCCTCCCGGCTCCGCCGGGGGCCTCCCGCGTGCTCCAGAGAGCCGGCCCCAGAGAGCCTGGCGCAGAAAACGGTTTGCCGGGCCAGCACGTTCGCCGGACAATTCACTCTCGTGCCCGCTGGAGTGAAACGTTTCCTTCGTCACCTCTCCCTCGACGTGAGTCCGCTGCGCGACTCCCGCGACTACCGCCTGCTCTTCGTCTCCGGCGTCATCACGATGTTCGGGACGCTCATCACCATGGTGGCGATCCCGTTCCAGATGAAGGAACTGACCGACTCCTACCTCGCCGTCGGGCTGGTGAGCCTGGCCGAGTTCGTGCCGATGGTGGTGTGCGGCCTGTGGGGCGGGGCCATGGCCGACGCGCACGACCGCCGCACGATCATCCTGTGGAGCGAGGTCGGCCTGCTGGTCACCTCCGGCGCGCTCATGGCCAACGCCCTGCTGCCCGAGCCCCAGGTGTGGGTCCTGTACGTGGTGGGCGCCGTCTCCACGGGCATCGCCTGCCTGCAACGGCCCAGCATGGAGGCCGTGTTCCAGCAGGTGGTCAGGCACGAGCAGCAGGGCGCCGCCGCGGTGCTGACGAGCCTGCGCTGGAACTTCGGCGCCATCGTCGCCCCGGCGCTCGGCGGCCTGCTGGTGACGACCTACGGCTCGGCCGCCGCGTACGGGATGGACACGCTCACCTTCGTGCTGTCGCTGCTGCTGCTGTGGCGGATCCGGTCGCTGCCGCCGGCCGAGGACGCCGCGCCCGCGTCGCTGACGTCGCTGGTCGCGGGCATGCGTTACGCGATGGGGCGCAGCGACCTGATGGGCAGCTACCTGGTGGACATCGCCGCGATGGTGTTCGCGATGGCGACGGCGCTGTTCCCGTTCCTGGCCGACGAGCTGGGCGCGCCCCAGGCGCTGGGGCTGCTGTACTCGGCGGGCGCGGTGGGCGCGCTGATCGCCTCGCTCACCGGCGGGTGGACGGCACGCGTGCAACGCCACGGCCTCGGCGTGATCATCGCCGCCGGGCTGTGGGGCGTCGCGGTCGCCCTGGCCGGCCTGGCCACGAACGTCTGGCTCATCGTCGTCTGC
Organism: Nonomuraea diastatica; assembly: GCF_004349015.1. Taxonomy (NCBI): domain Bacteria; kingdom Bacillati; phylum Actinomycetota; class Actinomycetes; order Streptosporangiales; family Streptosporangiaceae; genus Nonomuraea; species Nonomuraea diastatica. The sequence goes on along the minus strand of NZ_SMKP01000002.1, from coordinate 66,986 downwards.
ATCGCCCTGGCGGGCGCGGCCGACATGATCAGCGGCATCTTCCGGATGACCATGTGGAACCAGACCATCCCGCAGGAACTACGCGGCCGCCTGGCGGGAATCGAGCTGCTCTCCTACGCCAGCGGCCCGATGCTGGGCAACGCCAGGGCCGGCCTGATGGCCAGCCTCGGCGGCACCCGCTTCTCCCTCGGGGCCGGCGGCCTGCTGTGCGTCGCCGCCGTCCTGGGACTGGCCGCCGCCCTGCCAAAGTTCCGCAGGTACGACGCCCGTACGGACGAGCACGCCCTGGCGGAAAAAGCCCGCAGGGGGTCGGCCGCCGAGAAGCCCACCGAGGAACACACCGAGGAAGCCACCGCCCAACCAGCCACCACACGACCGAGCCGCCACCCAACCGGCCCACCGCCTGGCCCACCACCCAACCAGGACACCGCCTGACGAGCCCGCCACCTGACCGGTCCGCCACCTGGACCGGTCGGGCCCGCCTAGCCGGGCCGCCGCTCCGCCTTGGCGAACTCCCGCAACGCCTCGGCGTCGGAATAGACATCGGTGACGTAGTGACCCACCCATTCCTCGATCCCCGCGAAACGGCTCCCGGCGACCAGCCGCTCCCCCACCCGCGCCGCGTCCAGCGGCGTGGACCGCAGCGTGACGGCCCCGGTCTCACCGTCGAGCAGCGCCCAGTGCGCGCCCTCCCGCCCGTACGGCATCCCCACCGACCCCGGGTTGACCACCAGCACCCGATCGGCCAGCCGCACGAAAGGCATGTGGGTGTTGCCCAGCACCACGGTGGCGGCGCCCTCCCCCGCCAGCACCTCGCCCCACCGCTCCAACGAGCTGTCCACGAGGATCATGTCCTCGTCATGCGCGGCGTGGCGTGCACGAACAACGTCTCCCCCAGGCGCCCCAGCTCGACCACCTCCCGCTCGGGCAGCCCGGCCAGCAACACGACCTGGTCGTCCCGCAACTGCTCGGCCGCCCACTGGGAGACCGCATATTCGCTCGTCTTCCCCCGAACCGCCTCCACCAGCTCCCGGTCGGCGTTCCCGCTCACCCACAGAGCCCGCTCCCCCAGCGAGACCAGCAGGTCGAGCGTCTCAACCGGCATCGGCCCCGCCGCCATGTCACCCGTGAGCACGATCAGCTCGGCGGCGGCAACCTCGGGCTCGGCCAGCACGGCCTCGAGCGCCGGCAGGACCCCATGAATGTCGGACAACACGGCTACACGCATGCGGCCACTCTGCCGCCGGCCGACGACGAGCGGGGGCACTGTTCGCACCGGACGAACAACCAATGCGGCATGTGTGCGCCCGTTCACCTGGCGTGAGCACATTAGATTGGTAGCGTTGAGCCATGACTGCCGAAGCGGTGATCGAGATGTCGTCTTCCTCGCTGCCTGACTGGGTCTTCCCCCCTCCCGAAGGTTTCTCCGCTCAAGACCTCGATCACATTCCGGATTTGCCTGCGCACACAGAGTTGATTGACGGAAGCTTGGTCTTCGTGAGCCCCCAAGCGTCCTTCCATATGCGTGTCACCTCGCTCCTCGAGAGCGAAGTGCGTCGCGCGACACCGGTAGATCTCAGGGTGCGCCGGGAGATGAGCGTCATCCTCGACAGGGACCAGCGCCCCGAGCCGGATCTCTGTCTCATCTCCGCAACCGCCGAGGAGCACGCCGAGCAGACCTTCTATCACGCGAGTGATGTCCTGCTGGTGGCGGAGGTAGTCTCACCAGAGTCCAGAACGCGCGACCGCCAGCGCAAGCCGCAGCTCTATGCGAGCGCCGGCATCCCCCACTTCTGGCGCATAGAGAATCAGTCAGGCAAAGCAGTCGTCTACGCGTACGAGCTGGACCCCGCCACCAAGTCCTACGCCCTCACCGGAATCCACCACGACCGGCTCAAGCTGACGATCCCCTTCGACCTCGACATCGACCTCGATGCAATCGACCGCATCTGAGCCTCAGCCCGCCTCCCGCCACCCCTCGTACCGCGCGACCAGCTCGTCCACCTTGGCCAGCGTGCCGTCGTCCATGCCTTCGACGACGACGACCAGCCACTGGGCGTCCTCGGCGTCGTCCTCCCCGGCCAGCGTCTCCCGCACCACCCGCGGCACCCCGAGCGAGGCAAACCACTCCCCCAGCGTCTCGGCGACCTCTTCGGCGTCATCCCGCTCGCCGAACACCAGAAGCACACTCATAGCCTGATAGTCGCATCCGGCACTCTGATCCGCGAGCGTGTACGGCTGTTCACACGGCATGAGCGCACTACATCGGTGGCGTCAGGCAAGGACCGGCACGACGCCCCGCCGCGCCAGCCCTCCGGAAACCCATTCACCCGCGGAGCTGGGCACCGACGCGGTCGGCCGCCATCGCCACCGCCGCGTCCCGCGCCTCCGTGGTCTCCTCGACCGTCAGGGTCCGATCCGCCGCACGGAACCGCATCGAGTAGGCGAGCGACTTGTTGCCCTCGCCCACCTGCTCGCCTTCGTAGACGTCGAACAGCCGGATCGACTCCAGCAGCTCACCGGCGCCGTCGCGCAGGGCCGCCTCGACGTCTGCCACCGGCGTGAAGTCGGGCACGATCAGCGCGACGTCCTGGGTGGCCACCGGATAGGCGGATACGGGAGGCGTCTCGACAGGGCCCGGCATGGCCGCCTCGAGCCGCGACAGCTCCAGCTCCATCGCCGACGTGCGGGCCGGCAGGCCGTAGACCTCGATGACCCGTGGGTGCAGCTCGCCGGCGTGTCCCACCAGCGTGTCGCCGAGGTAGAGGGCCGCGCACCTGCCGGGGTGCCACGGCTCGTGCTGGTCGGCGCTGATGGACAGCTCGGCCCGCGCCTCGGCCGCCACCAGCCGGGCGGCCTGCACAGCGTCGGCCCAGGAGACCTGCCGGCCGGCACCCCACCAGCCGGACCGCTCGAACTCGCCGGTCAGCACGACCGCGACGCGCAAGGGCTGGTCGGGCAACGCCGCCTCGATCGGGGCGAGCTCCTCGGCCGTCGGCCGGCGCCCCACCCCGAGCACCGGCGCCGCCTCGGGAGCGCCCTCGCGCGGCCGGTAGACCGGCCCGCTCTCGAACAGAGCCACGTCGGCGAACCCGCGCCCGACGTTGCGCACCAGGGTCTTGAGCAGCCCCGGCAGCAGCGTCGTGCGCATCAGCGGCTCGTCCTCCGACAGCGGGTTGGCCAGCCGCATGGCGTTGCGGCGCGCGTCGTCGGCGGGCAACTGCAGGTGGTCGAAGTCGGCGGCGCTGACGAACGGGTAGCTGAGCACTTCGACGTAGCCGCCCTCGGCCAGCGCCCTGCCCACTCGCCGGCGCAGCCGCTGGCCCTCGGTGAGCCCGGCGCCCGCCGGGGCGGCGGGCAGCGCCGACGGCAGGCTCTCGTAGCCCTCCAGCCGGATGACCTCTTCGGCCAGGTCGTTGGGGTCGGTGAGGTCGGGCCGCCACGACGGCGGCGTCACCGTGATCATGTCGTCGCCGGTGACGGCCAGCTTGGCCGCCAGCTCGCCGCCGGTCACGACCCCGGTCGGGTCGACACCGCCCTGGCGCACGGCGGCGTCGTCACCGTCGACGACGACGCAGCCGACCTGCCGCAGCCGCGCGACCACGGTCTCCTTGGAGTAGGTGGTGCCGGCCACGGCCCCGGGGTGGCCCGACGGGATCGCGATGCGCGCCGGCGACACCTCGGCCTCGGCGTGCGTGACGCCGGGCTGGATGGCGGCGCCGCCCAGCTCGGCCAGCAACTGCACGGCCCGCCACGAGGCGACGAGCGGCAGCTCACGGTCGACGCCGCGCTCGAACCGCTTGGACGCCTCCGACACGAGCCCGTGCCTGCGGGACTCGCGGGAGATGCCGGTCGCGGAGAAGTGGGCGGCCTCGATGACGATGTCGGCCGAGCCGTCGGAGATCTCGGTCTCCAGGCCGCCCATCGTGCCCGCCATCGAGATCGGCCCCGACTGGTCGGTGATCAGGATGTCGTCGGGGTCGAGCTCGCGCACCACGTGGTCGAGCGTCTCCAGCCGCTCACCTGGCCGGGCCCGGCGCACCACGATCTCGCCGCTGAGCTTGCCCCGGTCGAACGCGTGCAGCGGCTGACCGAGCTCCAGCATCAGGTAGTTGGTGATGTCGACGGCCAGCGACACGGGACGCATGCCGGCCCGTGCCAGGCGTACGCGCATCGAGAGCGGGGTCTGCGCGGCGGGGTCGAAGCCGCGCACCTCGCGCAGCACGAACCGGTCGCACGCCGTCGGGTCGGCGATGGAGGCGGGCCACGACGGCCCGGTCTCAGCGGGCGGCACGACGTCTGCGGGGTCGCGGAAGGCCACGCCGAACGCGGTCGCCGCCTCGCGCGCCACACCCCTGATCGACAGCGCGTAGCCGATGTCGGGGGTGATCTCCAGCTCGATCACCTCGTCGCGCAGGCCGAGCAGCTCGACCACGTCGCGGCCGATCGGGGTGCCGGCGGGCAGCACCATGATGCCGTTGTGGTCGTCGCCGAGCCCGAGCTCGCGCTCGGAGCAGATCATGCCCTCGGACATGCGTCCGTACGTCTTGCGCGACCCGACCTCGAACCCGCCGGGCAGCACCCCTCCGGGCAGCACGACGGGCACCCGGTCACCGGCGACGAAGTTGGTGGCGCCGCAGACGATCTCGCGCGGCGTCGCCTCGCCCGTCTCGACCTTGCAGTGCCTGATCGGCTTCTTGAAACCGGTCAGCTCCTCGATGGTGAGCACCTCGCCGACCACGACGTTCTTGACGTCGTGGCCGTGCGAGATGATCGACTCGAGCTTCAGCCCGGCGGCCGTGAGCTTGTCGGCCACCTCGTGGGCGGTGACCGCTGGGAGATCGACATACTCCCGCAGCCAGGAAAGCGGGACCTTCATCAGATCTCCATTCCGAACGGGAGGGTGAAGCGCACGTCTCCCTCGACCATGTCACGCATGTCCTCGGCGTTGTGGCGGAACATCAGCGTGCGCTCAATGCCCATGCCGAACGCGAACCCGGAGTATCGCGACGGATCGACCCCGCACGCGATGAGCACGCGCGGGTTGACCATGCCGCAGCCGCCCCACTCGATCCAGCCCTCCGACTTGCAGGTGCGGCAGGGCGGATTGCCGGGGGTCGCCGAGGCGCCGCGGCAGACGAAGCACTTGAGGTCCATCTCGGCGGAGGGCTCGGTGAACGGGAAGTAGTTGGGGCGGAACCGGGTCGAGATGCCCTTGCCGAACATCACCTCCGCGAACCGGTCGAGCGTGCCCTTGAGGTGGGCCATCGTCAGACCCTCGTCGACGGCCAGCCCCTCCGTCTGGTGGAAGACGGGAGTGTGGGTGGCGTCGAGCTCGTCAGTGCGGAACGTCTTGCCCGGCGAGATCACGTAGACCGGCAGCTCGCGCTGGAGCAGCGCGCGGATCTGCACCGGCGAGGTCTGCGTGCGCAACACCATGCCGGACTCCGTGGAGCCCACGAAGAACGTGTCGTGGTCGGAGCGCGCCGGATGGTCCTTGGCGATGTTGAGGGCGTCGAAGTTGAACCACTCGCCTTCGAGCTCGGGCCCTTCGGCCACTTCGTAGCCCATGGCGACGAACGCGTCGGCGATGCGCTCCTGCAGCGTGGTCAGCGGGTGGCGGGCGCCGCGTGGCCGGCGGTCCCACGGCAGGGAGACATCGACGCTCTCCTCGACGAGCACGCGCGCGTCGCGCTCGGCCTCGAGCTCGGCCTGGCGGGCGGCCAGCGCCTCGTTGATCGCCTTACGGGCGGTGCCGACACGTTTGCCGGCCTCCGCGCGGGCGGCCGGCGGCAGCGCGCCGATCTCCCGGTTGGCCAGGGCGATGGGCGAGCGGTCACCCGCGTGCGCCAGCCTGGCCTGCTTGAGTGCGTCGAGGTCGTCGGCCGCCTTGATCGCCGCGACGGCGTCGGCCTCCATGCGGGACACCTCGTCGGCATGCAACGGTGTCACCTCGACGGGGTCGTAGTCAGACAAGAGTGAGCTCCGTATCCAGGGCTTGAGCGGAAATGAGTCTAGTGGGACCCGCCCACCGGGCCCGAATCGCTCGCTATGGAGTCGCGAAGTCAGGCGTGCCGGTGGGCACGGTAAATCGGAACTCCGCCCCGCCCTCGGGGGCGCGCTGCACGGCGATCGTGCCGCCGTGCGCCTCGACCAGGCCTTTCACGATGAACAGGCCGAGCCCGGTGCCGCCACGCCTGCGGCTGTTTCCGCCACGCCAGAACTGCCTGAAGACGCGCGGAGCCAGCTCGGGCTCGATGCCCTCGCCCTCGTCGCGCACCGACACGCCAACTCCCCATCCAACGGACTCGATCTCTATGGTCACCGTGCCGCGCCCGTGGCGCAGCGCGTTTTCCACCAGATTACCCAGGATCTGGTCGATCTTGTCCTGGTCGAGCCACATCTCCGGCAGGTGGTCGCCGACGACCAGGCGGAACCGGTGTTCGGACTCGCCGGACGCCACCCGCCCGGCGATGAGCCTGCGCACCCTGGCGGGAAGGTCGACGACCTGCCGGCGCACCTCCAGCCGCCCCGACTCGATGCGGGAGACGTCGAGCAACTCCGTGATGAGCCGGGTGACGCGGTCGGCGTCGTTGTTGACGGTCTCGAGCATCACGCGCTTCTGCTCGTCGGTGAAGCGTGTCCACTTGGCCAGCAGGGTCGCGGTGAAGCCCTTGACGCTCGTCAGCGGCGAGCGCAGCTCGTGGGCCACCGTGGAGACCAGGTCGGCGCGGCTGCGCTCCAGCCGGGCCCGGGCGCCGCCGTCTCTGAGGGTGATCGTGACGCGCTCGACCTCGCCGCCGCGCTCCGGCTCGCGGATGAACCGGGCCGTGACGTGGAGCTCCTGGCCGCCCGGCAGGTGCAGCGGCCGCTCCGGCACCCTGCTCCGCGTGCGCAGCCCGCCCTCGGGGTCGAGGGCCTTCCACCAGTCACGCCCGTCATGGTCGCGGAAGGGGAACACGTCGGTCATGTGCCGGCCGACCGCGCGCTCCATGGCGATGCCGGTGAGGCGCGCGGCGGCTCGGTTGACGGCCACCACGCAGCCATTTCGGTCGGCCACGATGAGGCCGTCAGGGAGATCGTCGATGGCTATCGTGCACGCGGCGGCCACAACGCGCCCGTCGGTGTCTGCCCCGTGCACGACCTCGCCTCCTCCGCCTACATCGCCGACAATAGCGGGTTTCCCGCCGCCTAGGGCACTCGCTGAGCCCTGGCGGAAGAGTAAAGGCACACCGCCGCCGCGGTGGCCAGGTTGAGACTTTCAGCCTGGCCGTAGATGGGCACCCTGACCACATCGTCCGCCTCGGCGAGGATCTCCTCCGGCAGACCCCAGGCCTCGTTGCCGAAGATCCACGCGGTGGGGCCGGACAGATCGACGTCGTCGAGCGTGCGCTTGCCCGTGCCGTCTGCCGCCAGCACGCGCAGCCCCCGCTCCTTGAGGTGACGCACGGCGGCGCCCACCGGAGCACCGATGACGACGGGAAGATGGAAAAGACTGCCCGCGCTGGCGCGTACGCACTTGCCGTTGTACGGGTCGACGGAGGCGTCGGTGAAGATCACCGCGTCGGCCCCGGCGGCGTCGGCGGCGCGCATGACGGTGCCGGCGTTGCCCGGGTCGCGCACGTGCGCGAGCAGCGCCACCAGCCGGGGCGTGCCCACCGGGGCCTGCTCCAGGGGGACGTGCACGAGCCCGCAGACCGCCACCAGCCCCTGCGGGGTCACGGTCTGGGAGAGCTCCGACATGACCTCACCGCTGGCCCGGTGCACGGGGACGCCCTTGAGAGTGGCCTCGATGATCAGCTCGGGGTGGCGCAGCTCGGCCTCGGCCGTGGTGAACAGCTCAAGGGTCACGCCGTCGAGCTTGAGCGCCTCGCGTACCGCCTGCGGCCCTTCGGCCAGGAATTTACGGTCCTGCTCCCTGAAGGCCCGCTTGGTGAGCCGCCGGGCCGCCTTGACCCTCGGCGACCGCACGTTGGTCAGCTCGGACCCTGCCATGCTCCCCCCACGCCCTAGCCCATGTCCGGTGGACCGCAGCCCGCGGCCCGCCGCAGTCGCGCCGATGCACGATGGGCGCGTCCATGGTGGACCGCGTCCGGCGATCCACCGCGGGCACCGCTTCGTGCACGCCCGCAGTGAGCCACGTCCGGCGACCCGCCACAGGCACCGCTTCGTGCGCGTCTACAGCAAAGGGCCCACCGTCATCGGTGGGCCCTCGTTCAAGCAACTGCCTCAGCTCGCGGCCGGAGCGTTCACGTCGGCCGGGAGCGCCTTCTTGGCCGCCTCCACGAGCGTGGCGAAGGTCTGGCTGTCGTTGACCGCGAGGTCGGCGAGAATCTTACGGTCGACCTCGATGTTGGCCAGGCGCAGACCCTGGATGAGGCGGTTGTAGGTCAGGCCGTTCTGGCGGGCGGCGGCGTTGATCCGCTGGATCCACAGACGGCGGAACGCACCCTTACGGTCCTTGCGGTCCCGGTAGGCGTACGTCATCGAGTGGAGCATCTGCTCCTTGGCCTTGCGGTAGAGACGCGACCGCTGGCCACGGTAACCGCTCGCCCTCTCGAGGACGACCTTGCGCTTCTTCTTGGCGTTGAGCGCCCGCTTCACGCGTGCCATGATTCTTCTCCCCGGGGGTTCGCGCTACTTGGCGAGCAGCTTCTTGATCTTCTTGTGGTCGGCGTCGGAAAGGACGACCTCGTTCTTGAGACGGCGCGTCAACGTGGACGACTTCCACTCGTTGTAGTGCGCGCGATTGGCACGGCGACGCTTGATCTTGCCGGTGCCGGTGAGCCGGAACCGCTTCTTCGCACCGCTGTGCGTCTTCATCTTCGGCATGTCGCCGTCTCTCCTCGTTTCGGTCGTGCCGCTGGCCGGGCCGGTGCTGGCCGACCCGGTCGCGGCGTCTTCGTCTGCCGGTGGCTTGGCTGGGGTCGCGTTCGTAAGGCTAACCCCAACTGCGGGTCACGCTTCCTGTGTGGAAGGCTCCTCGCCGCCACGCTGCGCCTTGGCTGCGGCCTTTTCGGCCTTGGCCTCGGCTTTCTTCTTGTGCGGACCGATCACCATGATCATGTTACGGCCGTCCTGCTTGGCGTGGGACTCCACGAAGCCGAGCTCCTGGACGTCGTCCGCCAGCCGCTGCAGCAGCCGGAAGCCGAGCTCCGGCCGCGACTGCTCGCGGCCACGGAACATGATCGTGACTTTGACCTTGTCTCCCGCCTTGAGGAACCGCACCACGTGACCCTTCTTGGTCTCGTAGTCGTGCGGGTCGATCTTCGGCCGGAGCTTGATCTCCTTGATGATCGTGTGCGCCTGATTCTTGCGCGCCTCGCGCGCCTTCATCGCGGACTCGTACTTGAACTTGCCGTAGTCCATGAGCTTGCACACGGGCGGTCGAGCCGTTGCCGCGACCTCGACGAGGTCGAGGTCGGCTTCCTGGGCGAGCTTGAGCGCATCGTGAATGGAGACGATGCCTACCTGCTCGCCGTTCGGGCCCACGAGGCGAACCTCGGGAACTCGGATACGCTCGTTGATGCGGGGCTCAGTGCTGATGGGGCCTCCTAGGTTTGCGATCCCTACGTGCTCGTCGTGCCGAGGGCCCCTCGCGCTGCGAACGCGAAAAACCCCGCACGTCGCGCATGCGGGGCCACTGAGCTCTGTGGCTTCGTGGCCTCGAGCTCCCCGGAGTAGTCCGGCGTGATCCTGGACCCGGCCACCTTTCGGCGACTCAGGTGGGAGGAGACCTCCGCTTGCGCGTCCAGCAAGGCATGCCGGACCGATCAGAGAGCTACATTACCACAACCACCGAGCCTCCCCGAATCATCCCGGCCGGCCACGGCCTACCGGTAAACATCTCCCCAGGGAATGGCCACGCGACTGCGGTCGCCCGGCCGCTGCTCCGGCACCCGGCACCGAACCAGTGCTACACCGTCGTGGGGCCCGGTACCAGGACAGTGCCGCACCACCGTCGTGACCCAGTACCCGAACCAACCGCCGCACCACCCACGTGACCCAGTGCTGCGCCACCGTGGTGGCCCGGTTCCGGTACCAGTGCCGCGCCGCGCTCGTTGATCCGGTGCGCGCCGGTGGCTACGACCGCCTCGGGAGCTCGGCTTCACCGGCCGCGCGCATGGCCTCGACCGGCACATCCGGCCGGCCGGTCATCAGCTCCACCTGCCGCACCGCCTGGTGCAGCAGCATCGCGAAGCCACCGACCACGGTGCCGCCCGCCTCCTTGACGGCCGCCGCCGCGCGGGTCGGCCAGGGCGAGTAGACCACGTCGAACAGCGCAGGCACCCGCGCCAGCCGGTCGGCGAAGGCGTCGGCGGCGCCAGCGGGCAGCGTGGACACCACCAGATCCGCCCGCGTCGCCGCCTCGATCTTGTCGAACGTCTCCACCGCCAGCGAAACACCCAGCCGCTCGGCCACCTGAGCCGTCTCCCCCGCCCGCGCGGGATCGCGCACCAGCAGCGTCGCCTGGAACAGCCCGAGATCGCGCAGCGCTGCCAGCGTGGAGGCCGCCGTGGCACCTCCGCCGAGCACGACCGCCGAGCCCGGCGCGGGCACCCCGGCCTCGGCCAGCGCTTGCTTGATGCCGTGGACGTCGGTGTTGTCGCCGTGCCGGAGACCGTCGCGGAACACCACGGTGTTGGCGCCGCCGACCTCGACGGCCACCTCGGACACCGTGTCGAGCAGCGGGAGCACGGCCCGCTTGAGCGGCATGGTCAGCGACAACCCCGCCCAGGCGTCATCGCCGCCGTGCTCGCAGCCGCGCACCGGCACCAGCTCGGCCAGCAACCCCGGCAGCCGCGCCTCGTCACACTCGAACGCCTCATAGCTCCACCCGTCGAGCCCCATCGCCTGGTAGGCGGCCCGGTGCAGGTAGGGCGAGAGCGAATGGCCGATGGGGGATCCCAGCACCGCAGCCCGCATCCGCACTCCTTCTCCCACGATCATGACGACCCTATCGCCTGCGCGTTACGGCACCGTACGACGCCGGGCCAGGCCGTGGCCGTCCACAGAGCCGATGCTCACGTCGCCGACCTTGACCTTGGCCTCCGGCCGGGTGCCTTGTCCCGTACGGCCGTCCGCCCGGCCCGTCCCGTACGGCCGTCCGCCCGGCCCGGCGCGGGCGGACGGCGCGGGACGCAGAGGTCAGCCGCCGCAGCCGCCGTTTCTGCGGCACTCCGCGAGCAGCGCCTGACGCTCGGTCTCCGTGGTGGCGAACTTGGTCACGTTGCTCTTGAGGTCGGTGGCCACGAAGAACAGCCAAGGGCCCTTGGCCGGGTTGAGCGCCGCCTCGATGGCGTGGTCACCCGGGTTGGAGATCGGGCCGGGCGGCAACCCGGCGTACTTGTAGGTGTTGTAGCGGGACTTGGTTTCCAGCTCGGCGTGGGTGGCGTAGGTGCGGTACTTGCCGAGGGCGTACATCACCGTGCTGTCCATCCCCAGCTTCATCGGTGGCTTGCGGTCCAGCCGGTTGTAGATGACGCGGGCGATCTTCGGCATGTCCTCGGCGCGCCCGGCCTCGGCCTGGATGATGCTGGCGATGGTGACGATCTCGTGCGGTGTGTGCCCGAGGTCCTCGGCGCCGCTTTCGAGGTCGACCGACTCGGCCGTCTTCTTGTAGCGGTCGACCATGGCCGCGAGGATCTGCTGGGGCGTGGTCTTCGGCTGGACCTCGAACGTGGCGGGGAAGGCGTAGCCCTCCAGCTTGCCCTTGGCATAGGACGGCAGATCCAGGGCGTCGACGTCCTTGGCCGCGGACTTAAACTCCTTGAGCGGCATTCCGGTCTCCTTGGCGAGCGTGGCCAGGGTGTCGGACAGCCGCAGACCCTCCTTGATCGTCACCCTGGCGAGCAGCCGTTTCGACGGGTCGAGCATCGTCACGGCGTTCTCGGCCGACATGCGCTTGCGCAGTTTGTACGAGCCCGGTTGCAGCGATGCGCTCGCACCGGCCTCGGCGATCGCGTTGGTGAAGGCCCTGACACTGGCCACGACGCCCTTGCTCTCCAGCTCCACCGCCACGTCGGAGGCGCTCTGGCCGCTCTTGATCTCGACGACGACCTCGCCGGCGCCCTGGCCGGTGTAGTCGTCGGGCACGAGCGCATCGTTGAGCCACATGTAGCCGTAGTAGCCGCCACCGCCGATGATGCCGGCCAGCACCACGAAGGCGAGCAGCGGTGCGATGAACCGGCCACGGTTGCGCCGCCTGCGCCGCCTGCGGCCGTTGCCGCGCCTGCCGCCGCGGCTGCGGCGCCGCGCAGGACCTTCGTCGTCCTCGGCGCCGAGCAAGGAGTTGAGATCGAGATCGCTCATGGGTTCGCTGGCCAATCTCCCGGCACGCCCGGCCAGGCGTCAAGCGGAACTGCCCAACCGGCTGGGGTCACCGAGCGGAACTGGGGGGTCCACCGGACGTGCTGCCACGGCCAGCGGGGATCACACTGGGTAGCCATGCTAAGGGACGGGAAGAGGACGCATGCCCCGTTTTGGGGCTTTTGCGCGGTGATAGCGGGGGGTCCACCGAACATCAGCTCGTCCCGAGGTTCTTGTTCAACTCTTCCCGGTATCTCACGAACTCGCTCTCTTTGTTGGTGAATTTGGTGATTCTATGCGCCGGATCAGTGGTGACAAACCAGTGCCAATCGCCCTCCGCCGGGTGCAGCGCCGCCATCAGCGCCTTTTCTCCGGGATTAGCGATGGGCCCCGGCGGCAGCCCTTTGTGGCGATAGGTGTTGTAGGGAGAATCGACTTTGGTGTCGCTCTCCGTGATTCTCAGCGTCCGGCGTTTCTGGGCGTACAGAACGGTGCTGTCGATCTCCAGCGGCGTGTCCTTCGCGAGGCGGTTGTAGATCACTCTGGCGATCTTGGGGTAGTCGGCGTCGGTGCCGCCCTCCGCCTGGATCAGGCTCGCCACCGTGACGGCCTCAAGCGGCGTCAGATGCACTTTCGCGGCCTCGGCCGCCAGGCCCACCTGCCGGGCGGCGGCGCGGAACCGCTCCACCATCGCCGCCAGCACGTCGACCGCCGTGTCGCCCGGCTCGACCTCGTACGTCGCGGGGAACAGGAACCCCTCGATCCCCGGCGCGTAGTCAGGCAGCCCGACAAGGGCCCTGTCGACGCCCTGCAACTCCTTGAGCGGCAGCCCGGTCTGCTGGGCCACCCGGGCCAGCACCTCGGCCGCGCGCAGGCCCTCGGGCACGGTGACCCGCTTCACGATCCTGGACGAGGGCGCGAGCAGCAGGTCGAGCGCCGCCCCCGCCGCCATGCCCTTGCGCATGCGGTAATGGCCGGGACGGAGCCGCCCGGTCACCGCGCGGTCCTCCGAGACCCTCACGAACGACCGCGCGCTGGCCACCACCCCGGCGTCGGCCAGCGTCGAGCCGATGGCCTCCGCGCTCGACCCGGGCGCGATGCGCACGGTCACCGAGCCGCTGCCGGGCCCGTCGAAGTCGTCAGGACTGATGTACGGCTTGAGCACCGCGATGGCCCCGGCGCCCACGGCCACCAGCGAGACGAGCAGGCCGGTCGAGAGCAGCCCTGCCCGGCGCAGGGCGCCGCGGCGCCGCTGGGACGGCGACCCTGCCTCCACCCGGGAGCCCGCCCCCAACCCCAGCGCGGAAGCCGCCTTTGAGTCCGTCTCGGGGCCGAGCTCGGATGTCGCTCCTGAACCCGTCTCGGAGCCAACCGCGGAAGCCGCTCGCGGCCCTGGTCCGGGGGCCGGGTGCGGCCCTGCCGCCTGGTGCGGACGGGCACCGCTGTCCTGCCCGGGCACCGGGCCCGCGTCGTCGTCCGCGTCGCGGAACGGGATCACGTCGTCGTCTTCGGGCGTGCCGTTCACGAGACCACCTCGCCACGCACGCTCGTGACGGGAGCACACCCTCGCTCGCCCGCAGCGGACCCCGTGCACGGGGCGGCCACGCACCCGCGCCGGTCATGGCTGTGGCCCGTCGATCGGCCGCTCATGAGGCAGGTCCGCCGGCCGCCGGTGGCGGTTCGACGGGCCTGCCTGGTGGTCTTTCTGTGGCGCGTTCGGAGTCGAGGGCATCCTGGAGCAGCACGACCGCGGCCGCCTGGTCGACGACGCCGCGCTGCTTCTTCGCCCGCACGCCGCTGGCCCTGAGCCCTTGCTGGGCGGTCACCGTGGTCAGCCGCTCGTCGAACAGCCGCACCGGTGTCGGCGCCACCCGGGCCGCCAGGGCGGAGGCGAAATCGCGCGCCAGCCCGGCCGCCTGCCCCTCACGCCCCGACAGCGAGGTGGGCAACCCGACCACGACCTCGATCGCCTCGTGCTCGGCGACGATCGCGGCGATGCGGTCGAGGGTGCCCTTGCCACGTCTGACGGTCTCGACCGGCGTGGCCAGCATGCCCGAAGGGTCACTGCGGGCCACGCCCATGCGTACGGAGCCGACGTCCACGCCGATCCGCGCACCGAATCTCATGCCGGCCGGGCTATCGGCTGACCTGGTCAGCGACGGCCTGCTCGACCAGGCGCAGCGCGTCGCCGATCGCCTCCGGTCGCGTGCCGCCACCTTGCGCGACATCGTCCTTGCCGCCACCGCCACCCCCAAGAGCCTTGGCGGCGACGCCGACCAGTTGCCCGGCTTTGAGCCCCCGCTCGCGCCCCGCCTCGTTGACCGCGGCAACCACCACGGGCCTGTCGGAGGGGGCGCCGGCGATCACGATGACCGCCGGTCTGTCGGCCGGGAACCTGCCACGCACATCAAGCGCGAGCTTACGCAGATCATCAGCGCCGGTGCCATCAGGCGCGCGGTGTGTCACCACGGAGACTCCGTGCAGGTCACGAGCCTGGGCGGCCAGGTCGCCCGCCACCTGGAGCACCTGGGCGGAGCGCAGTTTGTCCAGCTCCTTCTCGGCCGTGCGCAACCGGGTGACGATGCCGTCGATGCGCTCGGGGAGCTCCTCGCGGCGCGCCTTGAGTTGCTCGGTGAGCTGGGCGACCAGCACGCTCTCACGCGCCAGGAAGCGGAAGGCGTCGATGCCGACGAGGGCCTCGACGCGGCGCACCCCGGCGCCGACGGACTGCTCGCCCAGCACCTTGACCAGGCCGAGCTGCCCGGAGCTGTGCACGTGGGTGCCACCGCACAACTCGCGGGAGTAGTCGCCGATCTCGACCACGCGGACCTCGTCGCCGTATTTCTCGCCGAACATCGCCAGCGCGCCCATCGCCCTGGCCTCCGCCTGGGAGGTGTAGAAGGCGTTGACCTGGAGGTCGTTGACGAGCACGGCGTTGACTTCGTCCTCGACGTCGCGCAGCACACTCTGCGACACCGCGCCGGAGGCGGTGAAGTCGAAGCGGAAGCGGCCGGGTGAGTTTTCGGAGCCGGCCTGCGCCGCCGTCTCGCCGAGCGCGTTCTTGAAGCCGCGGTGGACGAGGTGGGTGGCGCTGTGGCTGCGCGAGATCGCGCGGCGGCGCTCGACGTCGATCTCCGCCTGCGCCTCGTCGCCGACCCTGATCTCGCCCTTGCGGACCTTGCCACGGTGCACGACGAGCCCCGCGAGCGGCGACTGCACGTCGATGATCTCGACCTCCGCGCCGCTGGTGCGGATCACGCCCTGGTCGGCGAGCTGGCCGCCGCCCTCGGCGTAGAACGGGGTGCGCGCGAGCACGATCTCGACGCTCGAACCCGCGCCCGCCGCCGGCACGGGCAGCCCGTCGGCGAGGACGCCGACCACGCTGGTGTCGGCCTCGGTCTGGTCGTAGCCGAGGAAGTCGACCTTGCCCGACGCCTCGAGCAGCTGCCCGAAGACGGAGATGTCGGCGTTGCCGGTCTTCTTCGCCGCCGCGTCGGCCTTGGCCGCCTGCCGCTGCTCCTTCATGAGGCGGCGGAAGCCCTCCTCGTCGACCTTGAGCCCGTGCTCGGCCGCCATCTCCAGCGTCAGGTCGATCGGGAAGCCGTAGGTGTCGTGGAGCTTGAACGCCTGCTCACCGGGGAGCGTGGTGGCCGACCTGCGCTTGGTCTCCTCGACCGCCACGTCGAAGATGGCCGTGCCGGTGCGCAGCGTGCCGAGGAAGGACGCCTCCTCGGCGTCGATGATGCCGTGGATCTGCGGCGCGTCGGCCTTGAGCTCGGGGTATTGCTCGCCCATGACGTTGATCGCGACGTCGGTCAGCTCGTGCATGTAGCGGTCGTCGCCGGAGCCGAGCAGGCGCAGGTTGCGCACCGTGCGGCGCAGGATGCGGCGCAGGACGTAGCCGCGGCCCTCGTTGCCGGGCAGGACGCCGTCGGCGACCAGCATGGTGCCGGTGCGCACGTGGTCGGCGATCACCCGCAGGCTGACGTCGGCGCGCTGGTCGCGCCCGTAACGGGTCTTGGTGAGCTCGGCCGCGCGGTCGAGGATCTTGTAGGTGGTGTCGATCTCGTAGAGGTTGTCGACGCCCTGCAGGATCGTCGCCATGCGCTCGAGGCCCATGCCGGTGTCGATGTTCTTCGAGGGCAGCTCGCCGGCCACGTCGAAGTCGACCTTGGAGCGGACCTGGCTCAGTTGATACTGCATGAACACGAGGTTCCACACCTCAAGGTAGCGGTCCTCGTCGGCGACGGGACCGCCCTCCTTGCCGTATTCGGCGCCGCGGTCGTAGTAGATCTCCGAGCACGGGCCGCCCGGCCCCGCCACGCCCATGTGCCAGTAGTTGTCCTCCAGGCCGCGGCGCTGGATGCGCTCCTCGGGCAGGCCGACGCGGTTGCGCCAGATGTCGTACGCCTCGTCGTCGTCGAGGTAGACGGTCGCCCAGAGCCGGTCTTCCGGGAAGCCGAAGCCGCCGTCGGACTCGGATCTGGTGAGCAGCTCCCACGCGAACGGGATCACTTCGTCCTTGAAGTAGTCGCCGAAGGAGAAGTTGCCCAGCATCTGGAAGAACGTCGCGTGCCGCGTGGTCTTGCCGACCTCTTCGATGTCGGGGGTGCGCACACACTTCTGCGCGGTGGCCAGCCGGGACGCCGGAGGCTTGCGCTGCCCCAGGAAGTACGGCTTGAACGGCACCATACCGGCAGGAACCAGGAGTAGCGTGGGGTCCTCAGCGATCAGGCTGGCCGAGGGCACTATCTTGTGCCCACGCTCCTCGAAGAAGCGCAGGAAGCGGCGGGCGATCTCTGCCGACTCCATGGTGGCCATCCTTTGCGTTGGTTGTGGAAATCACTTGTGGTCATCAGCGTCGTCGAGCCCGAAGCGGGCCCGCAACTCTGTTTCGCGGCCGGCGGCCTCGCCGAGCGCCTCGGAAGTAAAGTCTCTCACCCGCCGGAGCATGCCCGCCGCGCCGTCGGCGGTGCGGCGGGCGACGTGGTCGGGGTGGAGCGCCTGCAGCCTGCGCATCACCCAGAAGGCGAGGAACGCGCCGAGCGAGAGGTAGAACAGCCGCCTGATCATCTCGGCCGCCTCTGCGCCGCCCGCCTCGCCCCCGGCGGCCTGCGGGCCTCGATGGCGCGCCGCACGCCGTAGCCGAGCGACGAGACCTTGATCAGCGGCCCGGTGAAGATGGTCTGCGTCACCGCGCTCAGCTTGGCCGCGTGGCCGCTGACCTGCTTGACATCTCTGGCGATGGCCTCGACGGCGACGAGCTGCCTGTTGGTCTCGTTGACCGTGACACTCATGTCGTCGAGCAGCGGCGTCAGCCGGTTGTTGAGATCGGAGACCGCCTTGGTGGTCTCGGTGAGCAGCCTGGCGACCTTGACGAGCACCATGGCCAGCACGCAGACCAGGACCATCCAGCCCGTGGCCGCGATCAGCCCGGCGACCTCTCCAGCGGTAAGCATCCGCGCATCTCCCTCGTACGCTGGGCCGGAACGGCAAGACCCTATCGCGTTCGAGCGACCACATTAGTGGGGAAAGCGACCTTGATCAGGCCGCCACGTCGGCCCCCGGCACTTCCGTGACCGCCCGCGTGAGACCGTGTGCCGCCACGATCCGGGTCACGAGCCGCCGCTCCGGCACCAGCAGGAGCGCGCGACGCGCTCGCGGCGTGTCCCACCGTCACTGCTGTAACCGTACATCCGCCCGGCACGCTCGCGGACCTCAGGCGCCGCGCAGGAAGGAGCGGATCCTGGCCCAGCGCTCGGCCACGGGCCCCTCGGCGCCGTGCCTGGTCGGCTCGTAGTAGCGCTTGCCGCGCACCTGCTCGGGCGCGTAGTCCTGGCGCACCAGCCCGTGGTCGAAGTCGTGGGGGTATTTGTAGCCGTCGCCGTGGCCCAGCTTGGCGGCGCCAGGGTAGTGGGCGTCGCGCAGGTGGCCGGGCACCTGGCCGATCAGGCCCTTGCGGACGTCTCCGATCGCCGCCCCGATGGCCTTGACGACCGCGTTGGACTTGGGCGCCGTCGCGCAGTGGATGACCGCCTGGGCGAGGTTGATCTGCCCCTCGGGCAGCCCGATGAGCTGCACCGCCTGCGCGGCGGCCACCGCGGTCTGCAGGCAGGTGGGGTCGGCCATGCCGACGTCCTCGGAGGCGAAGATGACGATGCGGCGGGCGATGAACCGGGGGTCCTCGCCGGCCTCGATCATGCGGGCGAGGTAGTGGAGCGCGGCGTCGGCGTCGGAACCGCGCATCGACTTGATGAAGGCGCTGATCACGTCGTAGTGCTGGTCGCCCTGCCGGTCGTAACGCACGGCGGCCTTGTCGACGGCCTTCTCCACCACCTCGACGGTGATGTCGTCGCCCAGCAGCGCCGCCGCCTCCAGGTAGGTCAGCGACCGGCGCGCGTCGCCGCCCGCGAGGCGTACGAGATGCTCCAGGGCCTCCGGCGCCAGCGTCGCGCGCCCGCCCAGGCCGCGCGGGTCGGACACCGCCCGCTCCAGCACCGCGCGGACGTCGTCGTCGGTCAGGGACTCCAGGGCGAGGAGCAGCGAGCGCGACAGCAGCGGTGAGATGACCGAGAAGAACGGGTTTTCCGTGGTGGCGCCGATGAACGTGACCCAGCGGTTCTCCACGGCGGGCAGCAGCGCGTCCTGCTGGGCCTTGTTGAAGCGGTGCACCTCGTCGACGAACAACACCGTCTGCCGGCCGGTCATGCCCAGCTCGCGCCGGGCGGTGTCGATGGCCGCCCGCACGTCCTTGACACCCGCCGACACGGCGGAGATCTCGACGAAGCGGCGCTTGGTGACGTTGGAGACCACGTAGGCGAGGGTCGTCTTGCCGGTGCCCGGCGGCCCCCACAAGAACAGCGACATGGGCGCCTCGCTCTCGACCAGGCGCCGCAGCGGAGTGCCGGAGCCGAGCAGGTGCCGCTGGCCGATCACCTCGTCGAGGGTGCGCGGGCGCATGCGCACCGCGAGGGGCTGCGGCGTGGCCTCCTCAGCCGCCGAGTCGAACAGGCTGTCCACAACGCGAGGTTACAGGGTCCGCCGGGCCGCGAAGCCCGCGCGGCGGCGGCCTGCGCCCCCTTCCGCGCCGGCCATGCGGCACGCGGGCGCGGCGGCGGCGAGCAACGATCACACCCGTCGCATCCAGCGGCTTTCGCCACTTACGTCCGGCACATATCGGAGGCCGGTAGCATGCGCGGAGTTGTTTGGTCATGCGTGGGCAAAAGCGAGAGGACATAGCGGTGAGCGGCGACGACCGCCAGAACGAAGAAGACCGCCAGAAAGAGCTGGCGCGGGAGCACAAGGAACGGCAGGCCAAGCGCGCCGCCGACCAGACCTCCAAGGCGAGGCGGAACACCTTCCTCGGCGCGGGCGTGGCAGTGGTCGTGGTGGCGGGCGGGATCTTCGCCGCGACCACGATGGTCAGCAAGGACCCCGGCGAGGCCACGGCGCAGAGCACCCCCTCCGCCAGCGCGTCCGTCACCCCGCCGGGGACGACGCCGAGCCCGACCAAGACAGGTCCGGTGACCTGCACGTACAAGCGGGACAAGTCGCTCCCCCACAAGTTCGTCGGGCTGCCAGGCAAGAAGCCCAGCATGAAGCTGAAGAAGATGACGGTCGCCACCAACCGCGGCACCTTCTCCATCGACCTCATGACCGAGGCGGCGCCGTGCGCGATCAACTCGATGCGCTTCCTGGCGAAGAAGAAGTTCTACGACGACATGAAGTGCCACCGGCTGGTCACACCCGACGTCGCCGGCGTGCACATGCTGCAGTGCGGCGACCCGCAGGCCAAGGCCGACGGCAAGAACCCGACCGACGGCCAGGGCACCGCGGGCTACGTCTACGCCGACGAGAACGCCGACATCCCGCTGGGCAAGGGCGTGGTGTTCATGACCCAGCCCAGTGAGGCGGCGGGCCGGAACAACAGCCAGTTCGCCATCTCGCTGTCGGACGAGAACCTTCAGGTCGGCGCGGGCTACTCGGTCATCGGCATGGTCAGCGAGGGCATGGACACGCTGCTCGGGCTGGCCACGAGCGGGCAGGACCTGCTCCTCAACAACGATGACATCACCGGCGACGGCGGCACCACCGCCCCCAAGAAGCCGGTGATCATCAAGAAGATCACCTTCTCCTGACCGCTCGCGAACGGGTGACGGCAGGCGTCGCGCGACGCCTGCCGTCACCCGTTCGCCGGCCAGTTACGGGTTACGGCTTGGGCGGCGCGTCGACGCCCGCCTCCTTGCGCTGGCCGGCCGTGATCGGCGTGGGCGCGCCCGTGAGCGGGTCGAAGCCGGAGGCCGTCTTCGGGAACGCGATCACGTCACGGATCGACTCGCCGCCGGACAGCAGCATGCAGATGCGGTCCCAGCCGTAGGCGATGCCGCCGTGCGGCGGCGGGCCGTACTTGAACGCCTCCAGCAGGAAGCCGAACTTGCTCTCCGCCTCCTCCTTGGAGATGCCGAGCACGTCGAACACGCGCTGCTGCATCTCGGCCCGGTGGATACGGATCGAGCCGCCGCCGATCTCCATGCCGTTGCAGACCATGTCGTACGCGTAGGCCAGCGCCTCACCCGGATGGTCCTGGAAGTTGTCGGCCCACTCCGGCTTCGGCCCGGTGAACGGGTGGTGCACGGCCGTCCAGCCGCCCTCCCCGCCGGACTCATCGGACACCGGCTCGAACATGGGCGCGTCGACGACCCACAGGAACGACCACTGCGACTCATCGATGAGGTCGCAGCGACGCCCGATCTCCAGCCGGGCCGCGCCCAGCAGGTCGCGCGCGGCGTTCCTGGCGCCCGCGGCGAAGAACACCGCGTCACCGGGCTTGGCCCCGACCGTGCCGGCCAGCCCGGAGATCTCCGCCTCCGACAGGTTCTTCGCGACCGGGCCGCCGAGCGTGCCGTCTTCCTGGACGAGCACGTAGGCCAGGCCCTTGGCGCCACGCGAGCGGGCCCACTCCTGCCAGCCGTCGAGCTCCTTACGAGTCTGCGAGGCTCCGCCGGGCATGACGACGGCACCCACGTAGTCGGCCTGGAAGACGCGGAACGAGGTGCCGGAGAAGTATGCGGTCATCTCGACGAGCTCCTGGCCGAAGCGCAGGTCCGGCTTGTCGGAGCCGTAGCGGTCCATCGCCTCCGCATATGTCATGCGCGGCAGCGGCGTCGGCAGCTCGTAGCCGGCGATCTCCTTCCACAACCGGCCGATCAGCGTCTCGCCGACCTGGATCACGTCCTCCTGGTCGACGAAGGACATCTCGACGTCGATCTGGGTGAACTCCGGCTGCCGGTCGGCCCGCAGGTCCTCGTCGCGGTAACACTTGGCCAGCTGGTAATAGCGCTCCAGCCCGGCCACCTGCAGCAGCTGCTTGAACAGCTGGGGCGACTGCGGCAGCGCGTACCAGCTGCCCGGCTGGAGGCGCACCGGGACCAGGAAGTCACGCGCGCCCTCAGGCGTGGAACGGGTCAGCGTCGGCGTCTCGACGTAGACGAAGCCGAGCTCGTGCATCACCTCGTTGGCGAGGTAGGTGGCCTTGGACCGGGTGCGCATCGCCGTGGCGACCTGCTGGCGGCGGATGTCGAGATAGCGGTATTTGAGCCGCGCCTCCTCCGACACCCCCACGCTGCCCTCGATGGGGAACGGCAGCGGCGCCGACTCGCTGAGCACCTCGACCCGGTCGGCCACCACCTCGATCTCACCGGTGGGCAGGTCGGGGTTCTCGTTGCCCTCGGGACGCACCCTGACCTGGCCGACGACCTGCACGCAGTATTCGGCGCGCAGGTCGTGGGCGTGGTCTTCCTCGCGGAAGACCACCTGAGCCGAGCCGGAGGCGTCACGCAGGTCGATGAAGACGACGCCGCCGTGGTCACGGCGGCGGGCCACCCATCCTGCGAGCGTCACCTGCTGCCCGGCGTGCTCCTTGCGGAGCGACCCGGCGGTATGCGTGCGGATCACTGCACTTTCCCTTCGTACGGATAGGAGGGGAGAAGGGACGGCGGCGACCCGGCATCAGCCGACCGGCGGATCACTGCGCCTTCCCTTCACACGAATGGACGAGGCGAACGGACGGCGGCGACCCGGCACGTGCCGACCGGCGGAACACCGCGCCTTCCCTTCGCGCGGACAGGAGAGACGGCGAAGGAACGGCGACGACCCGGCCGATCACTGCACCTTCCCCTTCAGGACGTCGACGACCCGGGCCAGCGGCACCTCGGTCTGCTCGGCGTTGGTCAGGTCTTTCACCTGGACGGCGTCGGCCGCGAGGTCACGCTCGCCCAGGATCAGCGCGAACCCGGCACCCGAGCGGTCGGCGCCCTTCATCGCGCCCTTGAGCCCCTTGCCGCCGAAGGCCATGTCGGCGCTGACGCCCGCCGCGCGCAGCTCGCTGACGATCAGGAACATCCGGCGGCGGGCCTCGTCACCCAGCGGGACACCGTACACCTGGACGCGCGACTGCGCGTGGTCGTCCAGCAGCCCCTCGGCCTCCATGGCCAGGAAGGTGCGGTCGACCCCGAGCGCCCACCCGACGCCGGGCAGCGGCGGGCCGCCGAGCATCTCGCTCAGCCCGTCGTAACGCCCGCCGCCCCCGACCGCCGACTGGGAGCCGAGCCCGCCGTGGACGAATTCGAACGTGGTGCGCGTGTAGTAGTCGAGGCCCCGCACCAGCCGCGGGTCGTCGTCGAACGCGATCTCGGACGCGGCCAGCAGGGAACGGACCTCCTCGTGGTAGGCCATGCAGGCCGCGCACAGGTGGTCGACCACCAAGGGCGCGCCGGTGAGCTGGGCCTGGACCTCGGGACGCTTGTCGTCGAGCACCCGCAGCGGGTTGATCTCGATGCGGGCCCTGGTGTCGGCGTCGAGGTCGAGGCCGCGCAGGAACTCCTGCAGCGCCGCCCGGTAGGCGGGCCGGCAGGCCTTGTCGCCGAGCGAGTTGAGCAGCAGCGTGACGTTCTTGAGGCCGAGCGAGGCGAACCCGCGGGCGCCGAGCAGGATGAGCTCGGCGTCGAGCGCCGGGTCCTCCGACCCGAGGGCCTCGGCTCCCACCTGCCAGAAGTGGCGGTAGCGGCCCTTCTGGGCACGCTCGTAGCGGAACTGGCTGCCGGAATACCACAACTTCACGGGGAGCTGGCCGGCGTGCAGGTTGTGCTGCAGCACCGCTCGCACGACGGAGGCCGTGCCCTCGGGACGCAGGGTCAGGGAACGGCCCGCCTTGTCGGGGAAGGTGTACATCTCCTTGGAGACGATGTCGGTCGACTCGCCTACGCCCCTGGCGAACAGCTGAGTGTCCTCGAAGACAGGCGTCTCGATGTAGCCGTAGCCCGCCCCGCGCAGCGGCGCGGCGAGGGCCTCGCGTACGGCGAGGATCCGCTCGGAGCGGGGAGGCAGCCAGTCGAAGGTGCCTTTCGGTGCTTGGAAGCTCATTAGATCCCTCGTGTGGGACCGGCGTGCGGCGCCGCCTCTTTCAGGTATGGGTTGACGGCGCGCTCGCGGCCAATCGTTGTCTGTGGTCCGTGGCCCGGCAGGACGACCGTATCGTCCGGCAGCGGCAGACACTTGGTAGCCAGGCTGCGCAGAATCGTGGCGTAGTCGCCGCCGGGAAGATCAGAGCGGCCGATGGAGCCGGCGAACAGCAGGTCGCCCGAGAACATGATCTCCTCGCCGGGCGACCGGAAGCTCACCGACCCCCTGGTATGGCCCGGGGTGTGGTCGACCACGAGCTCGAGGCCGGCGAGCCGGAGCACGGCGCCGTCGGACAACTCGCGCACGGCGTCGGGCTCGCTCAGCGTCAGGCCCCCGAACAGCTGGGCGCTCGTGTCGGACCAGCCGGCGGCGGGGTCGCTGAGCAGGTGGCGGTCGTCGGGGTGGATCCACGCGGGGACGTCACGCGCGCCGCAGACCGGGGCCACCGACCAGACGTGGTCGAGATGGCCGTGGGTGAGCAGGACCGCGACCGGCTTGAGCCGGTGCTCGCGCAGCAGCTCGTCGACGCCGTCGGTCGCGTCCTGGCCGGGATCGACGATCACGCACTCCTCGCCGGCGGCAGGCGCGACGACGTAACAATTGGTCTGGAAGGCCCCTGCGGGGAAGCCGGCGATGAGCATCTGCCTCAGGTGATCTCGTCGAAAAGCCAATGGGAATGTAACCGAAGGGTACCGGTGCGGGTCGCCGGGCTGCGAATCATTACCCATTGGCCGATACGATTCGCCCACCTCAGTTGATTCACTATGGGAGGCAAAGCGGTGGCCACGGGGAAGGACCGGCAGAAGCAGCTGGCGCGTGAGCACTACGAGCGGCAGATGCAGCGCCGTCTCGAGCGCGAGCAGAAGTCCAGGCGCACGGCGATCATCGGCTCCACCGTGGGCGTGGTGGTCGTGGTCGGCGGCATCGTGGCCGCGATCGCGTTCATGAGTGGCGGTGACACGCCGACGGACGCGGCCGCGACCCCCACGGCGGCGCCCCAGGACACCGCCTCGGCGGCGGCGGCCACGGGGCCCAAGCCCTACGACGCGGCGACGGGCACGTGCGACTACGCCGCCGACAAGACCGGCGGTCAGGTCAAGGACGTCGGCATGCCGCCGAAGAAGGTGAAGACCAAGCCGGCGAAGAAGACGATGACGTTCGAGACGACCCGCGGCGACATCGTGATCGAGCTCGACAACGCCAAGGCGCCGTGCACGACCAACTCGCTCGAACACCTGGCCGAGAAGAACTACTACGACGGCAGCAAGTGTCACCGGCTGGGCAGCGAGCAGTTCCCGATGCTCCAGTGCGGCGACCCGTTCGCCAAGGCCGACGGCAAGAGCCAGGACGGCGCGGGCGGCCCCGGCTACGTCATGGCCGAGGAGAACCTGGAGGGCGCCACGTACAAGCGGGGTGTGATGGCGATGGCCAAGACCCAGGCGCCCGGCAGCACGGGCAGCCAGTTCTTCCTGGTCTTCGGAGACATCAACCTCCCCGCGCAATACACGCCGGTGGGTACGATCACCAAAGGGCTGGACATCCTGGACAAGGTGAACAAAGCAGGCGTCGTCGCAGACGCGGGAGACGGGACCGGAGCGCCGAAGCAAAGCGTCGAAATCAAAGACGTGACAATCGCCGGCAAGAGCTGACGTAATACAAACTAGGGACGAAGTAGTCCCGAAGGGTCTGATGGATAGTGCGGGAGGACACGGTGAGCACCGACCCGTGGGGCCGGGTAGACGACGACGGCACCGTCTACGTGCGTACGGCTGAGGGAGAGCGAGCCGTCGGGTCCTGGCAGGCCGGTGAACCCGAAGAGGCACTGGCCTACTTCCATCGCAAGTACGACGAGCTGGCCGGTCAGGTCCAGCTGCTCGAACAGCGCGTCAGGAGCACCGACCTGGCTCCGGCACAGGCCGAGGCGAGCATCGTCAAGCTGCGCGAGGCCGTCGCCGACGCCCACGCGATCGGCGACCTCGCCGCGCTGACGGCCAGGCTCGACGGCCTGACGGAGCTGGTCGCCCAGCGCCGCGAGGAGGTCAAGGCCGCTCGCGAGCAGGCGCGGGCCGAGGCCAGGGCGGTCAAGGAACGCATCGTCGCCGAGGCCGAGCGCATCGCCGACGAGACCACCCACTGGAAGTCCGGCGGTGAGCGGCTGCGCCAGCTCATCGAGGAGTGGAAGGCCGCCGATCGCATCGACCGGGTCACCGAGGCCGCGCTGTGGAAGCGGTTGTCGGCCGCCCGCACGGCGTTCGCCAAGCGCCGCAAGCAGTACTTCGCGGGGCTCGACGAGCAGCGCGAGGAGGTGCGCGCGGCCAAGGAGCGCATCGTCGCCGAGGCCGAGGCGCTGGCCGACTCGACCGACTGGGGCGGCACCGCGGCGATCTACCGCGACCTGATGCAACAGTGGAAGAGCGCCGGCCGGGCCTCGCGCGAAGCGGAGGACGAGCTCTGGGCCCGCTTCAAAGGCGCCCAGGACCAGTTCTTCCAGGCCCGTTCCGCCGTGTTCGCCGAACGTGACGCCTCGCTCGCAGCCAACGCCGCGGTCAAGGAGCAGTTGCTCGCCGAGGCGGAGAAGATCCTCCCCGTCACCGACGTACGCACGGCCAGGGCGGCGCTGCGGCACATCCTGGAGCGCTGGGAGGCCGCCGGCCCCGTGCCGCGCGACCAGCGCGACCGGCTCGAAGGCGGGCTGCGCAAGGTCGACGACGCGGTGCGCAAGGCCGAGGACGCCGAGTGGAAGCGCTCCAACCCCGAGGCGAGGGCCCGCGCCCAGAGCACGGTCGACCAGCTGCGCACCTCCATCGACCAGCTGGAGAAGCGGCTGTCCAAGGCGCAGGCCGCCGGGCGCGCCAAGGACGTCAAGGAGGCCGAGGAGGCGCTGACCGCCCGCCGGTCGTGGCTGGAGGAGGCCGAGCGCACGCTGGCCGAGTTCAGCTGAGCCGCGGCCCCTCCCGGTGAGAGGGCGCAGATTCGGGCGGCGCGCGCCGGCACCTGGGATCTAGGCTGACGGCATGGATCCCGTCACCGACGCGCGCGCCCTGGTCGAGGAGATGTTCCCGGGGGCGCTGTACGCCTTCGTCGGCGGCAGCGTGCTCACCGAACGCCGCACCAGCACCTCCGATCTCGACGTCGTGGTGGTGCTCGACGGCCTGGCGGCCCCCTACCGCGAGTCGCTGCGCTGGCGCGGGTGGCCGGTGGAGTTGTTCGTGCACAGCGAGGCCAGCCTGCACGTCTTCTTCGACGAGGACTTCGGCAGGCGCAGGCCGAGCCTGGCGCGCATGTGCGCGGAGGGCGCGGTGCTGGCCGACAGGACGGGCGGACGGGCCAGCGACCTGCAGAGCGCGCTCGGCGAGCGCCTGGCCGCAGGGCCCGGCGGGCTGACGCCCGACCAGGCCGCGCGGGCCCGCTACGTGCTGTCCGATCTGCTCGACGACCTGGCGGGCGTCACCGACGCCGGCGAGCAGGCGTTCATCCGCTGGGAGGTGGTCCAGGAGGCCGCCAGGACCGCGCTGGGCGTGGGGCGCAGGTGGCAGGGCAGCGGCAAGTGGCTGCTGCGCGAGCTGCGCGCGCACGACCCCGCGTTGGCGGGCGAGCTGCTCGCCGCGCACGACGACCCCGTACGCCTGGCCGCCGTCGCCTCGGGCGTGCTGGAGCGGGCCGGAGGGCGGCTCTGGGAGGGCTACCGGGCTGAGGGCGACCCGTTCCACCATCCGCTGCGTCACGTGCCCGCCGGTGAGCTCTCGGGCGATACGGCGCAGAGCTCCGGCATGCGCCGGCTGGCCGCCATCAGCGGCGCCACGGCCGGCTCCACGCGGTTGTGGATGGGCCAGACGCACGTCGCGCCCGCCACCCGCTCGTCCGACCACCATCACGGGGCGTCCGAGACGGCCATCTACGTGGTCAGCGGCACGCCGGCGTTCGTCTTCCTGGAGGACGCCGAGGAGGTGCGCATCGAGGCGGGCCCGGGCGACTACATCTACGTTCCGCCGTACGTGCCCCATCGGGAGGAGAATCCGGACCCGTCGCAGGAGGCGGTGGTGGTGATCGCCCGCAACACCCAGGAGGCGATCGTGGTCAACCTGCCCGGTCTGGCGGGCTGACGTCCGACCGCACCGGCTGACCGGGCCGGTTCAGCCGCCCGCGCCGCTCACCCGGTAGACGTCGAAGACGCCCTGGATGCTGCGTACGGCCTTCAGCACGTGCCCCAGGTGCTTGGGGTCGCCCATCTCGAACGTGAACTTGCTGACCGCCACCCGGTCGCGCGAGGTCGTCACCGAGGCGCTGAGGATGTTGACGTGCTGGTCGGAGAGAGTGCGCGTGACGTCGGACAGCAGGCGCGGCCGGTCGAGCGCCTCGACCTGGATGGCCACCAGGAAGACGCTGTCGTCGCTCGGCGACCAGCTGACCTCGACCAGCCGGTCGGGCTGCGCCTTGAGCTGCTGCACGTTGGTGCAGTCGCCGCGGTGCACCGACACGCCGTGGCCCCGGGTGACGAAGCCGACGATCTCGTCGCCGGGCACGGGGGTGCAGCACTTCGACAGGCGTACCCACACGTCTGCGTCGCCCGCCACGACCACGCCCGCGCCGCCACCGCCCCGGGGGCGGCCGCGCAGCCGGGTCGGCAGCGAGGTCTCGGCGATGTCCTCCTCGGCGCTGTCGACGCCGCCGATCGAGGCCACGAGTTTCTGCACGACGTTCTGGGCCGCGACGTGGCCCTCGCCCACGGCCGCGTAGAGGGCGGACACGTCGGGATAGCGCAGGTCGCGGGCCAGCGCCAGCAGCGCCTCGCCGGACATCAGCCGCTGCAGCGGCAGGCCCTGCTTGCGCATGGCCCGCCCGATGGCCTCCTTGCCGGCCTCGATTGCGGTCTCGCGGCGTTCCTTGGAGAACCACTGCCGGATCTTGTTGCGGGCCCGGCCGGACTTGACGAACTTCAGCCAGTCGCGCGAGGGGCCGGCGTCGGGCGACTTGGAGGTGAAGATCTCCACCGTGTCGCCGTTGCCCAGCCGCGACTCCAGCGGCACCAGCCGCCCGTTGACCCGGGCGCCGATGCAGCGATGGCCCACCTCGGTGTGCACGGCGTAGGCGAAGTCGACCGGCGTGGCCCCCTCGGGCAGCGCGATGACCTGCCCTTTCGGGGTGAAGACGTAGACCTCGGAGACCGACAGGTCGAAGCGCAGCGACTCGAGGAACTCTCCCGGGTCGGAGGTCTCCTTCTGCCAGTCGAGGAGCTGGCGCAGCCAGGCCATGTCGCTGCCCGGCTTGACCTTGCCGGGAGGGCCGGGGGCGCCGACCTCCTCCTTGTATTTCCAGTGGGCGGCCACGCCGTATTCAGCCCTGTGGTGCATCGCGTGGGTGCGGATCTGCAGCTCCACCGGCTTGCCCTCGGGACCGATCACCGTCGTGTGCAGCGATTGGTACATGTTGAACTTGGGCATCGCGATGTAGTCTTTGAACCGCCCCGGCACCGGGTTCCACCGGGCGTGGATCGTGCCGAGGGCGGCATAGCAGTCGCGCACGCTGTCGACCAGCACGCGGATGCCCACCAGGTCATAGATGTCGTCGAACGCCACGTCGCGGGCGATCATCTTCTGGTAGACCGAGTAGTAGTGCTTCGGCCGGCCCTTGACGACGGCGCGGATCTTCGCCTCGCGCAGGTCGCCGGAGACCTTCTCGATGACCTCCTGCAGAAACAGGTCTCTGCGCGGCGCCCGCTCCGACACCATGCGCGCGATCTCGTCGTAGCGCTTGGGATAGAGCATGGCGAAGGCCAGGTCCTCGAGCTCCCACTTGATCGTGTTCATGCCCAGGCGGTGGGCCAGCGGGGCGAAGATCTCCAGCGTCTCGCGCGACTTCTGGTGGCGCTTGTGCTCGGGCAGGTAGCGCATGGTGCGCATGTTGTGCAGCCGGTCGGCCAGCTTGATGATCAGGACGCGGATGTCGCGCGACATGGCGACGACCATCTTGCGCACGGTCTCGGCCTGCGCCGCGTCGCCGAACTTGACCTTGTCGAGCTTGGTGACGCCGTCGACCAGGGAGGCGATCGTCTCGCCGAAGTCGCCGCGCAGCTCGTCGAGGCTGTAGGCGGTGTCTTCCACCGTGTCGTGCAGCAGCGCCGCGCACAGGGTCTCGTCGTCGGTGCCGAGCTCGGCAAGGATCGTCGCCACCGCCAGCGGGTGGGTGATGTAGGGGTCACCCGACTTCCGCTTCTGGTCACGGTGGTGGTAGGCCGCGACGTCGTAGGCGCGCTCGATCAGGCGCAGGTCGGCCTTGGGATGGGTGGCGCGGACCGTACGGAACAACGGCTCCAGCACCGGATTCATGGCCCCACCCCCAAACCGCCTTCGGCGCACCGCCGGCACGCCGGGCGCCTCGGCGTTGCCGGAATCGGTTACGTCGGGCGCGACCACATCACGGGGCACACAGACTCCTCACGCAATGACTCCTCACGTTCGAGTCCAGATCCCCCAAGTGTATCCAGGCAGCAAACTTGAGCGGTCGCGGGGCGGTTCAGACGATCACGAGCGAGTGCAACGGCACTCCCGTCAGCCGCTCACGTCCGTGGAGAAACGCCAGCTCCATCAGCACCGCCACACCGACGACCTCGGCTCCCGTCCTCTTCACCAGTTCCACGGCCGCCCCGGCGGTGCCACCCGTGGCCAGCACGTCGTCGACGATGAGAACCCGGTCGCCGGGCGCGAGGGCGTCGCGGTGGACCTCGATGGTCGCGGAGCCGTACTCCAGATCGTAGGACTCCTCGAGGGTTTCGGCGGGCAGTTTCCCCTTCTTGCGCACCGGCACGAACCCGGCGCCCGCGCGGTACGCCACCGGAGCGGCGAGGATGAACCCGCGCGCCTCGATCCCCACGATCTTGTCGACCTGGTGCAACCCGGCCAGCTCTTCCACCACGGCGGCCATCGCCACGGGATCGGCCAGGAGCGGGGTGATGTCCTTGAACAGGACGCCCTGCTTCGGATAGTCGGGAACATCCCTGATCCGCTCCAGGATCAACGTGTTCAGCTCACTCATGGTGTTTCCTCGCATTCCTCACCGGCCATCTGCCGCGCTCCATGATGATGCATAGCGGGCCCTTGCAGGACCTTCTCCGCCCACCGGCCTCCCCGTCCGCGCCCCTCACCGGCGTACCTGAGCAACCCGTCACGCAGCCCTCGGTCTCCCCTGCTGCCCCGCACCGTCATGTGCTCCGGCAACATCCCTGGTCCGCGGCCCCCGCGCCGGCGCCTCCGCGCGCCTCCGCGCGCCTCAGAGCGTTCCTGGCGGCACGATGACGGCCGCGTCGCCTTACCCCTGCGCCGCGGCCGTACGCCCTCGCCAGGGGCGTTCTCAAGGCCGCATCGGCGAGCCCCCAGCCCGGCGGGACCCTCACTGGGTGGCACGACGACGCCCCCGCCCAGGGCCGGGCGAGGGCGTCGTGAACGGCGGGTGGGCTGGCTATCCCTTGGCCGCCGCGGCCTTCTTGGAGCTCTTCGCTCCCTTGGCGCCGCCGCCCGTGGAGGCCAGCCGCCTGGCGATGGCCTGGTATTTCGGCTCGCGTTCCTTCAGCGTCACCAGCAGCGGCGTGGCCACGCACAACGAGGAGTAGGTGCCGACGATCATGCCGACGAACAACGACAGCGACAGGTCCTTCAGCGTGCCGGCGCCGAGCACCGTGGTGCCGATGAACAGGATCGCCGCCACCGGCAGGATCGCGACCAGCGAGGTGTTCAGCGATCGGATCAGCGTGTGGTTGAGCGCGTTGTTGGCCGCCATCGAGTAGGTCTGCTTGGACGTGTGGCCCAGCTTGGCCGTGACCTCCTTGATCATGTCGAACACCACGACCGCGTCGTAGAGCGAATAACCGAGGATGGTCAGGAAGCCCAGCAGCGTCGCCGGCGTGACCTCGAAGCCCGACCAGGCGTAGATGCCGGCCGTGATGACGAGGTCATGGATGAGCGCGACGATCGCGGCCAGCGCCATCTTCGGCTCGAACGCCATCGACAGGTAGAGGATGATCGCCAGCATGAACACGCCCAGGCCGATCCAGGCCTTCTGCGAGACCTCACCGCCCCAGGACGGGCCGATGGCCTGGATGCTCACCTGGTCGAGCGGGACCCCGAAGTCCTTGGAGATCTCGCTCTGCACCTGGGTCCGGGTGTCCTCCGGCAGGCTCTCGGTGGTGGCCCGCCAGCCACCGGTGCCCGCCTGCTGGACGATCACCTGGTGCACGCCCTGGTCGAGCACGGACTCACGCACCTGCTCGACCGAGGCCTGCGAGGACTTGAACGAGAAGATTGTGCCGCCCTTGAACTCCACGCCCAGGTTGAGCCCGTTGACCAGCAGCCCGGCCAGCGAGACGGCGAGCAGCAGGCCGGACAGGCTGTACCACAGCCGCCATTTGCCGACGAAGTCGACGTCGATCTCGCCGCGGTAGAGGCGACGCCCCAGTCCCATCTCAGGCCTCCTGCGGAGTGGTCGTGCGGCCGGTCGAGCCGACCTCGCTCA
Source organism: Nonomuraea diastatica (assembly GCF_004349015.1). Classification (NCBI taxonomy): domain Bacteria; kingdom Bacillati; phylum Actinomycetota; class Actinomycetes; order Streptosporangiales; family Streptosporangiaceae; genus Nonomuraea; species Nonomuraea diastatica. The sequence continues at coordinate 34,712 of NZ_SMKP01000002.1, read as the reverse complement.
TACGCTCGGCGTCGAGGCCGGACAGCGGGTGCCCCTTGGCGAAGAACTTCACCCTCGCCAGCAGAGCGATGAACGGCTTGGTGAACAGGAACACCACCACGACGTCGATCAGCGTGGTCAGGCCCATCGCGAACGCGAACCCGGCGACACCGCCCACCGCCAGGAAATACAGCACGATGGCGGCGATGAACATGACGGCGTCGGCGATCAGGATCGTGCGCCTGGCACGGACCCAGGCCACCTCGACGGCCGAGCGGAGCGACCGCCGCCCTTCCTTCATCTCATCACGTATGCGTTCGAAGTACACGATGAAGGAGTCGGCGGTGATGCCGATCGAGACCACCAGGCCGATGATGTGCGGCAGAGAGAGGCGGAAGCCGGCGTTGTGCCCGAGCACCACCACGGACGTGTACGTGATGACGGTGGCCACCACGAGGCTCAGCACCGCCACGATGCCCAGGCCGCGGTAGTAGAGCAGACAGTAGACGACCACCAGCGCCAGGCCGATCAGGCCGGCGATCAGGCCGCCCTCGAGCTGGTCCTGACCCAGGGTCGAGGAGACGGTGTCGACGGAGCTGCGGTTGAACTTCAGCGGCAGCGCTCCGTACTTGAGCTGGTCAGCCAGCGTGGTGGCGCTGGCCTGGTCGAAGCCGCCGGTGATCTCCGCCCGGCCGCCCGGGATCGGGCCGATGATGTTGGGGGCGGTGATGACGACGCCGTCGAGCACGACGGCGACCTTGTTGCGTGGTTCCTGGGAGTTGTAAGCGGCGGTGGTGAGCTTGCTCCACTCGCCGGCGCCCTTGCTCTTGAAGTCGAGCTGGACGACCCACTCGGTGGTGCCCTGGCGGACGCCCGCGGAGGCGGTGTCGATGTCGGTGCCGACGACCTTGGCGACGTCGAGGACGTACTTGAAGCTGCCGTCGCTCTCGCAGCCGGCGTACTGCTTGTTGGGGTCGTCCTGGACACCCTGCCCGCGGTTGGCGGGGTCGGCGCAGTTGAGCTTCTTGAACTGGGCCAGCACCGCGGGGTCGATGCCCTCGGGGTTGACGCCCAAGGCGTTGGGGTCGTCCGCCGGGGGTTGGCTGGGTTCGTCGCTCGGCGCGGGCGTGGACTTACCGTCCTTGGTGCCCCGCTTGTCCTGCCCCTTCGGGCTCTCCGTGGCGGAGGGCTCGGCCGACGTGCTCGGCTGTGGCGCGATCAGCGCCGACGACAACGCCTTGCCCGTGGGGGACGCGCTCGGCTGCGGCGCTCCGGCCGACGGGGACGCCGGCGGCCTGACCGGCTCGGAGGCCTTCGGCTTGGCCGGGTCGGAGGCCGAAGGGCCGTCCGACGTGCCGCCCGAGGGCGAGGCGCTCGGCGTCGGCGCGTTGGTGGCCAGGTCTGCCGGGGCCTGCGTGGCCTCCATGGCGAGCACCTGGCGAAAGCGCAGCTCTGCGGTGGTCGCGACCAGCTTGATGGCCTCGTTCTGCCCGACACCCGGAATGGAGATGATGATGTTGTCGCCGGACTTGGCGACCTCCGCGTCGGAGATGCCGGTGCCGTTGACCCGGTCGCGGATGATGTTGACCGCCCGGTCAAGGATCTCCTCTGGAGGAGCCGCGTTGTTCTGGGTCACGGGCGACAGAGTCACCGTCGTGCCGCCGGCGAGGTCTAGCCCCAGCTTGGGCGTGTACGCCTGCTGCAGGAACATCGTCCCGCCCAGGGCGAGGAAGAGCGCCAGAAGCACCAGGAGCGTACGCCCCGGTCGGCTGTGGCGGCTGGTCGGTCGGGCCACTGGTCGTCAGTTCTTTCAGATAGAGGTTTGTCGCAGAGCTTAGTCAGGACCGCTTGGTGCTGGAGTCCTGGTCTCCGTTGCGATCCACGGCGGCCTCGGACTCGTTCCCGCCCTCCTCGTCGGACGTGTTGCCGTCAGCGGCCTCGTCACCTGCGGAAGCGTCTCCGGGCGTGACGACGCGGCCGATGGCGGCCTTCACCCAGCGGGTCTCGACACCGGGGGCGACCTCGAGGACGACGTCCTCATTGTCCACCGCGACGACGGTGCCGAACAGGCCCGTCGTGGTCATGACGCGCGCACCCGGAGTGAGAGAGTTCTGCATCCGGACGGCCTCTTGCTGGCGCTTGCGCTGCGGGCGGATCAGCAGGAAGTAAAACACCACCACCAAGAGGATCAGCGGCAGGATGCTTCCGAGTTGTCCCATGTCCATAAGGGGCGACCTTCCATTGTCGTACAAGGAGTTGACACCGGCCTCGCGCCGGAAATTCCGTGCGTCGCGTCGGGCCGCGCCACTCGGGCCGTCAGCCTACACAGCCAGCCAAGCCACGGAGTGTAGGCGCTTGTTGAGAAACGCGGCAACGAAGCAGCGTTTCGGCGCGCGGGGAAGTTCCCATATTGAAACGGTTGCAACCGTTCTGTGATCAGTCGAAAAGCGGGGCTCCGAATGCGTCAGGTGGTGGAGTCATGCCGAGATGGGTCCACGCGGCCGCGGTCGCCACCCGGCCGCGCGGTGTCCTGGCCAGCAGACCTTGGCGTACGAGGAACGGCTCGGCCACCACTTCGACCGTCTCCGGCTCCTCGCCCACGGCGACCGCGAGGGTCGACAACCCCACGGGACCGCCGCCGAACTTCTTCAGCAGCGCGCCCAGCACCGCTCTGTCGAGCCGGTCGAGCCCTTCTGCGTCAACTTCATAAAGGTTGAGCGCCGCCGCCGCGACCTCGCGGTCGACCACCCCGTCGGCGCGCACGTCGGCGAAGTCGCGCACCCGCCGCAGCAGCCGGTTGGCGATGCGGGGCGTGCCCCTCGACCGCCTGGCGATCTCGTGGGCGCCGTCGTCCGGCAGGCCGACGCCGAGCAGCCTCGCCGACCGGTAGAGCACCTGCTCCAGCTCGCCGACCTCATAGAAGTCCATGTGGGCGGTGAACCCGAACCTGTCGCGCAGCGGCGCGGGCAGCAGCCCGGCTCTGGTCGTGGCGCCGACCAGGGTGAACGGCGCGATGTCGAGGGGGATGGCGGTGGCCCCTGGGCCCTTGCCGACGACGATGTCGACCCGGAAGTCCTCCATCGCGAGATAGAGCATCTCCTCGGCGGGCCTGGCCATCCGGTGGATCTCGTCGATGAACAACACTTCGCCCTCGGCCAGCGTCGACAGGATGGCCGCGAGGTCGCCCGCACGTTCGAGGGCCGGGCCCGAGGTGATCCGGAGCGGCGCGTTCAGCTCGGCTGCGATGATCATCGCCAGGGTCGTCTTGCCGAGCCCCGGAGAACCGCTCATCAGCACGTGGTCGGGTGGCCGCTGCCGCCGCAGAGCACTTTCGAGCACGAGGGAGAGCTGCTCGCGCACCCGGCCCTGGCCGATGAACTCGCCGAGCCGCTTGGGCCTGAGCGCCGCCTCGATCTGCAGCTCCTCGCCCTCGGCGTCGGGTGAGACGAGCTCCCGATCAGAGCTCACCGCGGCACCTCCTCCCGCCGATGACGACCCTACGCATCGCACCGGGCCGGCGGGGCCCGGCATGGCACCGCCCGTCGCGCCCCGGCCGGGCCAACCTATCGAACCCCGGCGCCCCGCCGGTCACTCCGCTCACCGCGTAACCACGGAACCCGGCCCGCGTTCCGCTCGTCACGGTGGGCACCACGTGGGCCTTCACGACCGGCCGTGACGGGCGGCAGGCCACGTCGGCGCGTGCGGTGCCGCCGGCTCCGCCGCCATGACTCATCGCACGCTCAGCGATCGCAGCGCGGCCTTCAGCAGCGTGGCCACCCGCGGCTGGCGGCCGGCGGCGAGGTCGGCGTCGGCGTCAGGCTCCACGGCGTCGATCGCCTCGTCGGCGTCCTTGCTGGAGTAGCCGAGCCCCACCAGCCCCGAGTGCACCTGCTCGCGCCAGGCCGCGACCTTCCGCTCGCCGTTGAGCGCGGCGTCGACCGTCGTCTCCGGCGTGCCCAGCCGGTCTTTCAGCTCCAGCACGATGCGCTGTGCCCCCTTCTGCCCGATGCCCGGCACCTGCGTGAGCGCCTTCAGATCGGCGCCGGCCACGGCCACCCGCAGCGCGTTGGGCGCGTGCACGGCCAGCATCGCCAGCGCCAGTTTCGGCCCGACGCCGCTGGCCGTCTGCAGCAGCTCGAACACCGCCCGCTCGTCGTCGGTGGCGAAACCGAAGAGGGTGAGGGACTCCTCGCGCACGACGAGAGACGTGGCCAGGCGTGCCTCCTCGCCGATGCGCAGCGTGGCGAGCGTGCCGGGGGTGCAGTGGGCGAGAATCCCGACGCCGCCGACCTCGATCACGGCTCCGTCGGGCGTGATCGCCGTCACCTTCCCGGCCACCGACGCGATCATCACACGCCTCCTGTCGTCGATCCGGTCACAACCCTGCCCTCCGCCTCACGACCCTGCCCTGCCGAGGCGCCCGCCCCGAGAGGAGAGCGGCTCCCTCTCGCGCTCGACCATCCGCCACTGAGACGACCGGACCAGCCGGACCCACCGCGCTCGAACCGCCCGGGAGCCTCCCGGGCCGCCGTTCGCGACATCCGTCCCGGAGTCCGCGGGAACGGCGGCTCCGCCGCGCCGTCACAGCCCGGAGCCCTTCCTGGTGGCCTTGGCGAGGGCCGCGGCGAGGCGGTGCTGTGCGCCGCCGCGCCAGACGTGGCAGATGGCCAGGGCGAGCGCGTCGGCGGCGTCGGCGGGTTTGGGCATCTCGGCGAGCCGCAGCAGCCGCGTGACCATGGCGCCGATCTGCTTCTTGTCGGCCGTGCCGCTGCCGGTGATGGCGGCCTTCACCTCCGACGGCGTGTGCAGCGCCACGGGCAGCCCACGCCGGGCCGCGCACAACACCGCGACCCCCGCGGCCTGCGCCGTGCCCATGACGGTGCGTACGTTGTGCTGGCTGAAGACCCGCTCGACCGCGACCGCGTCGGGACGCACGTCGTCGAGCCATTTCTCGATGCCGGCCTCGATGCCCACGAGCCGGGCCCCGAGCTCCTCGTCGGCGCCGGTGCGCACCACCCCGACGGCCACGAGCGTCAGCGGCGCGCCCGGACGCCCCTCGACGGCGCCCAGACCGCACCGGGTCAGCCCCGGATCGACGCCCATCACCCGCACCGGCATGCCCTCCCGTGCCCGCCGAACATCTGTTCGGCACGAGACTCTACTCCGCCCACGGTGACCGTGCACCGGGAAACGCCCGTCAGAAGTCTTCGAGCATGTACGGCCTGGCGGCGAAGGCGGCGTCGAGTGTCTCGTCGTATCGGTCATATCCGGACATGAGCCCGCTGAGGCGCAGGGTGGCGGCCGGGATCCCGGCGTACAGGGCGGAGAGGCCGTTCACGCTGAGCCTCACCCCGGGCTGCCCGGCCGGGGTGACGGCGACGGAGCCGCCGGAGAACTCCAGCCGCCACGTGCCGCCACCTCCGAGAGGGTCGTCCACGGTGACGACGGCCCCGCCCGCAAGGTGCGCCGGGTAGCCCCTGCGCTCGGCCGCGGCGGCGACGTCGAGCACCCTGAACATCCACCGGCGCTGCGTGACCTGCTCTATCGTCCGCTCGCGCAGCAGCCACAACACCGGGTCGTCGGGAGCCACGTGCGCGACGACCTCGCGCGCGATCGAGGACGCGCTGCCCACCACGGACCACAGCGCCCTGAGTGTCTCCCCGGATCCGGCGACGAGGCTGTCGACCAGCATGTCATCGCCGTGCCACCGGTAGACCACGAAACCGTCGTCGGCGACGTAGAGGAAGTCGTCCTCGCTCTCGAGCCACAGGCTCCAGGTGTCCTCGTCCCACGAGATGGGCCCGCTGGCGCGGGTGGCGCCGTGGACGCGGTGCAGGATGGAGACGACCTCTCCCGCGTCGCCCGGGCCCATCCTGCGCAGCTTGACCTGGCCGGACGGCCGGATCCTGCGCAGCAGCTCGGCGGGGAGGCGTACGCTGTGCTGGGCTCCGGCGTGCTCGTAGCCGAGCGAGCGGTAGATGCGGGTGGTGGCCGGATAGAGCGCGGAGATCGCGTCGCCGAGCGCCCTGCCGCGTTCGACGACGGCCCGCATGATCGTGCTGCCGAGGCCGCGGCCGCGGTCTTCCGGCGCCACGGTGACCCCGGCGATCCCGGCCATCGGCTGCGGCCTGCCGTGCCACCACTGGGTGAACTGACGCAGCCGTGCCGCGGCGGCCAGCCTGGTGCCGTCGAAGGCTCCGAGATAGCGGCCCTCACCGAGGGCCGGGAGCACCGCCCGGCGCCATCTGTCCCTGTCGGAGACGGACAGCGGGCCGAAGGCGCGTCTGCGAAGGTCAAGGACGTCGTCGAGGTCTTCAGGGGTGAGGTCGCGTATCTCCACAGTCAGCCAACTTATGCGGCGGGCGTACGCGCTCGCGAACCGTTTCCCGTGAGGACGAGTCTGTCGAGATAGAGCAGCTGGGCGGCCACCGCGGCCGCCAGCGCGACGGCGACGACGACCAGCGGCGTGGCCGCGCCGACGTCCGGCGAGGCGGCGGTGAAGGCGCCGAGGTGCGCCACCTGGGCGACCGGGGCGGTGAACAGCTCCGGCTGCTGGGCGACGAGCCGCGGCCAGAGCAGGTCCTGGGCGTTCACCAGCGCGACGGCGCCGGCGAGAAGCCCCGCCATGGGGAGCGAGGGCAGGAACACACCGCTGAAGAAGTCGCCGCCGGCGCGCTCCGCCAGCCCCTTGCACAACAACGTGAGCACGAGCAGCGCGGGGACGCTCACAAGAAGCGGCGGGACGAGGGCGGCGAACGTGTCGATGAGGCCGAGGTTGCGCATGTTCCGCCAGTTGGCGACGGAGAAGACTCCCGGACCGGCGAACAACCAGGGCGCGAACGCGAGCAGCAGCCACTCGCTCCTGGGCCCCAGCGGGCGCAGGCCGCCGATGCCGAGCGCGGCCAGGTAGGCGACGCCCACGGAGACCAGGGCGCCGGCGACCGCGGGCACCCAGGTGTTCACCTGCGTACGCAGGCCGCCCGCCTCGGCGCCGGGCGAGGCGAGCAGGCCGTCGATCCACGGCCAGGCGCAGATGAGCGCGACGGCCACGACAACGACCAGCGCGGTCACCCCGGCGGCCGCGGCCGCCGGGGTCGGCGCCCTGCCGCTCTGCCCCGCGGGCGGGGGCACGAGCGGACCAGACGCCTCGCCCGGGTGCGGGGACACGCGCGGGTGGGACGCCTCGCCCGGGTGCGGGGCGTTCGGAGCGGGCGCACCGCCAGGAAGGGACGGGGGCGACGGGGTGATCGCGCCGCCGGTGCGGGACACGTCCCCCGCGGGTTTCTGGAGGAGGGTGATGCGCAGGCGGCACGCCACGGCGATGACGGTCGCGACGACGCCGAGCACGCCCAGGATCACCCCTGTGACGGTCGCGACGGCCGCTCCAGCGCCTAACTTGGCCATCCTGAAGGCATAGTCGTACTGGAGGCTCGCGAGCGTCTCTGTGGAGCGCTCAGGGCCTCCGCGGGTGAGCACCATGCCGAACGAGAGCGTCTGGATCCCGACGGCGACGGTGGCGATCGCGACGAGCGCCCCCACGGCGAGCATCGCGGGTGCGACGCGTCCACCGGCGGGCGGTCCCGCCGCGCGAGCGCGCAGGACGGGCAGGAACGCCGTCACCGCGAGCGCGCAGACCACCCCGAACGTGGCGGCCGCGACGATGAGCCGGAGCGTTCCAGGGGCCGTAGCCGTCTCGCGCAGCCCTTGGGCCAGGCCCGCCACACCGGAGGCGTCGGTACGCAGCCCGCGCGTCCAGGCCACCGCCACCCCCACTGGGGAGAACGTGACGATGCCCAGGGAAAGCACGACCCGCCCCGCCCGCCGGGGCCAGGTGCCCGCGCGGTCCAGCGCCAGCGCGAGCAACGGCGCCACCACCACGGCCACCAGCAGCGGCACCGTGGTCAGCGAGAGCGTGAAGCCCAGCGACCGCCAGAAGCCGCTCCGCCCCAGCAGCTCGACGTAGTTGTCCATCCCCGCGTCAACGCTCTCACGCAGGAAGCCCCCGCTCTGGAGGCTGGTCAGGACCGTCTGGACCGTGGGCAGGACCAGGGTGATGAGGGCGCCGAGGACCGCGGGCGCGGCCAGCAGCCAGCCGAGCGCCGGCGGGAACGCCTGTGAAGGGGTGGGGGAGGTCACGTGGCCTGACCCTACGCCGCCCCGAGGCTGTCGCGCACGCGAAAGGCTCGCCGCCGGGACCCATCCGGCGCCGGCCGGCCAAGGAGCCCGAGAGCGACCGTGACGATCGCCCGCCGGACGGCCTTGGCCGGGGAAGAACGCTAGTCCAGCGCCGCCAGCACGTCGTCGGAGACGTCGAAGTTGGCGTAGACGTTCTGGACGTCGTCGCTGTCCTCCAGCGCGTCGATGAGGCGGAAGACCTTCTTGGCCCCCTCCTCGTCGAGCGGCACGCTCATCGTCGGCAGGAAGCTCGACTCCGCAGAGTCGTAGTCGATGCCCGCGTCCTGCAGGGCCTTGCGCACCGGCACCAGGTCGCCGGCCTCGGACACGACCTCGAACGAGTCGCCCAGGTCGTTGACCTCCTCGGCGCCCGCGTCGAGGACGGCCATCAGCACGGTGTCCTCGTCGAGGCCGTTCTTCGGCACGATGACGACGCCTTTGCGGTTGAACATGTAGGAAACGGACCCGGGGTCGGCCAGCGAGCCGCCGTTGCGGGTCAGCGCCACGCGCACCTCGGAGGCGGCGCGGTTGCGGTTGTCGGTGAGGCACTCGATGAGCACCGCGACGCCGCCGGGCGCGTAGCCCTCGTAGGTGATGGTCTGCCAGTCGGCGCCGCCGGCCTCGAGACCGCCGCCGCGCTTGCGAGCCCGCTCGATGTTGTCGTTGGGCACGGAGTTCTTCTTCGCCTTGAAGATGGCGTCGAAGAGGGTGGGGTTGGCATCCGGGTCAGGGCCACCTGTCCGGGCCGCCACCTCGATGTTCTTGATGAGCTTCGCGAACAGCTTGCCGCGCTTGGCGTCGAGCGCGGCCTTCTTGTGCTTCGTCGTCGCCCATTTGGAGTGGCCGGACATTACCTAGAGCTCCCTCAGCATGTCTACGAAGTAACGGTGCACGCGAGCGTCTCCGGTCAGCTCGGGATGGAACGACGTCGCGAGCAGCGGCCCTTGCCGGACCGCGACGATCCTATCCCCAGGCTCGCACCTGCCCAGCACGTCGACGTCCGCGCCGACGGATTCGACCCACGGCGCGCGGATGAAGACCGCGTGCACCCGCTGCCCGGCGAAGTCGATGTCCTCCTCGAACGAATCGACCTGGCGGCCGAACGCGTTGCGCCTGACGACCATGTCGATGCCGCCGGCGGTCTGCTGGCCGGGGACGCCGTCCTCGATCCGGTCGGCCAGCATGATCATGCCGGCGCAGGAACCGTAGGCGGGCATGCCTTCCTTGATCCGCATGCGCAGGGGCTCGAACATGTCGAAGGCCTCGGCGAGCTTCCACATCGTCGTCGACTCGCCGCCGGGGATGACCAGGCCGTCGACCGCCTCCAGCTCGGGGGGCCTGCGCACGGCCGTGGCCCGCGCGCCCGCCTCCTGGAGCATGCGCACATGCTCGCGCACGTCGCCCTGCAGGGCGAGTACACCGATCGTGGGCACGGGAGATCCTTCCGTCCGGGTGCGGGTTCAGACAATTCAACACCACGACGGGCCGGGATCTTCCTATAGGGGTCCGCGTCTCGCGGCGAGGGGGCCGCGGACCGCGCCGGCCGGGACACGGCGGTGTGTCCCGGCCGGCGCGCGAGGGATCACGGACGCTCGGTCTCCAGGCGGACCGTCTCCTCCACCGTCATCGGCTGGCTGCGCAGGGCCGGGTCGAGCGGGCGCAGGTACGTCTGCCGCACCCCGGGCACCCGGTCCTCGATCACGAACGTGGCCCGCGTGTACACCTCGCCGCCGGAAGTCTGCACCTGCGGCACCACCTTGAAGTCGGCCGTCATCTGATCGCGCTCGACCTTCGTCAGCACGTAGCCGCGCTGGTTGTTGTAGAACTTCAGATGCGGGTTGATCGTCAGGAACGGGTGCGTCGCCGGGTCGGAGTCGGTCCCGTCCCCGCCGGTCGAGATCGAGGTGGCCACCAGCTCCGAGCCGACGGACGGACCCGTCGGGTCGTCGTAGTCGAGCTTGAGGTCGCTGGCCCAGTGGGCGTGCACGTCGCCGGTCAGCACGACCGGGTTGCGCACCTTCGCGTCGAGCCAGCCCTGGGTGATGCGCTTGCGGGAGGCGACGTAGCCGTCCCACGCGTCCTGGCTTGTGATCTTGGCCGGGCCGTCGTTGTTGTCGCGCTGGGCGAAGAACACCTGCTGGCCGAGGATGTCCCACTGCGCCCGCGAGTGCCGGAATCCGTCCAGCAGCCACGCCTCCTGCTCGGCGCCCGTGATCGAGCGGGCCGGGTCGATCGAGGCGGGACAGTCGCGGTAGCCGTCGCCGCAGCCCTGGTCGTCGCGGTACTGGCGGGTGTCGAGCATGTGGAAGGTGGCCATCCTGCCCCACCGGATGCGGCGGTAGAGCTGCATGTCGACGCCGCGCGGGACGGAGGTGCGGCGCAGCGGCATGTTCTCGTAGTAGGCCCGGAAGGCGGCCTCGCGCCTGCTCAGGAAGTTCGGCTGGGGGTTCTCGGGCTTCTCGGGCACCTCGTCGGCCCAGTTGTTGTCCAGCTCGTGGTCGTCCCACACCACCAGCCACGGCGCGGCGGCGTGCGCGGCCTGCAGGTCGGGGTCGGTCTTGTACTGGGCGTGGCGCTGGCGGTAGTTGGCGAGGGTCTCGGTCTCGGGGCCCTCATGGTCGCGGACGTTGCCGCCGGGGATGGTGTAGGTGTCCTTGGTGTACTCGTACTGGTAGTCGCCCAGGTGCAGGATCACGTCGGGGCGCTCCTCGGCCAGCCGGCGGTACGCCGTGAAGTAGCCGTGCTCGTACTGTGAGCAGGAGACGAACGCCATGGCCAGGGCGCCGCCGTACGACAGGGGGTGCGGGGCGGTGCGGGCGCGGCCGAGCGGCGAGACGTACGGCCCGACGCGGAAGCGGTACCAATAGTCGCGGTCGGAGCTCAGGTTCTGCAGCTCCACGTGAACGCTGTGCCCCCATTCGGGCGCGGCCACCGTCACGCCGCTGCGCACGACGCGGCGGGCGCCCTCGTCGGAGTACACCTGCCACAGCACGGGGAACGGCTGCTGCGGCATGCCTCCGAGGCCGTCCTCGGCCATCGGCTGCTGGGCGAGCCTGGTCCAGATGACGAAGCCCTCGTGATCGGGGTCGCCGGACGCGACGCCGAGAGTGAAGGGGTCGGTGCGCAGCCCGCGCGAGGCGAGGCTCTGGGCGGTTTCCTTGCTTGGCTCAGCAGCGGGCTCTGGGGCGGCGTGCGCGCCGGTCGCGGGGATCGCGGCGGCGGCGCCCGCCGCTAAACCGGTGACGAGGAAATGCCGGCGGTTCAGCTTGGACACGTGAGGCTCCCGGGCGATCAAGGGTGAGGGACGTCCGTAGCCTGACTCAGGATCATGACCGGAGGGTGAACAGCAGAACAGAAAAAGACGACATCCTTCGCGGATGCCGCCTTTTCTGGCGATACTCGCCGTCTCCGTACGGAGGGACTACCAGCCGCGCTCGGCCAGCCGGTGCGGCTGCGGGATGTCGTCGACGTTGATGCCGACCATGGCCTCACCCAGGCCGCGCGAGACCTTGGCGACGACGTCAGGGTCGTCGTAGAAGGTGGTGGCCTTGACGATGGCCGCGGCGCGCTTGGCCGGATCGCCCGACTTGAAGATGCCGGAGCCCACGAAGACGCCCTCGGCGCCCAGCTGCATCATCATCGCGGCGTCGGCCGGGGTGGCGATGCCGCCCGCGGTGAACAACACGACCGGCAGCTTGCCGAGCTTCGCGACCTCGGCGACCAGCTCGTACGGCGCCTGCAGCTCCTTGGCGGCGACGTACAGCTCGTCCCCAGGCAGCGACGCGAGCCGCTTGATCTCGGCGCGGATCGTGCGCATGTGGGTGACGGCGTTGGAGACGTCACCGGTGCCCGCCTCGCCCTTGGAGCGGATCATCGCCGCGCCCTCGGTGATGCGGCGCAGGGCCTCGCCCAGGTTGGTCGCCCCGCACACGAACGGCACGGTGAACTGCCACTTGTCGATGTGGTTGGCGTAGTCGGCCGGGGTGAGCACCTCCGACTCGTCGACGTAGTCGACGCCGAGCGCCTGCAACACCTTCGCCTCGGCGAAGTGGCCGATGCGGGCCTTGGCCATGACGGGGATCGACACGGCCTCGATGATGCCGTCGATCATGTCGGGGTCGCTCATCCTCGACACGCCGCCCTGGGCGCGGATGTCGGCGGGCACGCGCTCGAGGGCCATGACGGCGACCGCCCCGGCATCCTCAGCGATCTTGGCCTGCTCGGGCGTGACGACGTCCATGATGACACCGCCCTTGAGCATCTCGGCCATGCCGCGCTTGACGCGGGCCGTTCCGGTGACAGGGCTGCTTTCTGGCGTGCTGCTGGACACGGTCTTCCTCACGGGCTCTCACGGCGAATCGGTATGTTCTCAAACCCATCGTAGGTCCTGACGGACCCCTCCCCCGACATGCCAATATGTCAGGTTCTATCGCCTTACTTATACACAAGTACTACGGGATGACGGGCTTGCGGCTGGCGAGGGCGACCCAGACCTGGCCGGGTGCGAAGTTCATCGGCTCGCCGCTCTGCGTGGTGAACGTCGTGCCGTCCTTCTCCGATTCCCGCTCCCAGTTCGCCTTGTACGCCTTGCCGTCGCGCAGCACGATCGCCTTGCCCTTGCCCGTGGTGTGCACGAGCGGCGTGTAGCTGTCGTTCTTGTCGTGGAACTGCGAGCGCTCGGTCTTCGTGTACTGGATGACGACCGTCGGCGCGCCGAGCTGCCCGCCCTCCGCGGCCATGTCCTTCTTGCCGTCCTGCCAGATCATCCACTTCTTCCTCGCCTCCGACCAGGCGAAGGTGAAGCGCGCGGCGGGCCACTTGACCGTGTACGACTTGCGCTCCACGCCGCCCTCGGCAGGAGCGTCGCCGAAGGTGAAGCCGATGTCCTTGGCCTTGCTCGCCTTCGGCGCCTTGGCCAGCAGCCGCTTGGTGTTGGCGAACAGGTTGTAGGGGGCGAAGCGGCCCGGCTGGCGGAAGTACGCGCCAGGGTTGCGCGTGTCGCCGACGTCGAACAGGGACGCCTCGGCGATGAACGGCAACATCTTGCTCTGCGCCCCCGAGTAGGAGAAGGCGGGCTTGCCGAACTGCGGTGCGATGTGCAGGTCGGAGATGCGGGCGCTGCGCACAGGCCCCACCTTGGACGGCAGCTTGGACGAGAAGATCGCCATGATCCGGGTCAGACCGGCCTCGACCTGCTCGACGTAGACAATGTCGGCGCTCTTCAGGCCCTGCTGCGGCTTGCCCGCCGCGGTGTTCTCGATCTTCACGGCCAGCACGGGCTTGAGGCTGTCGTACGGCCTGCCGGTGAAGGGGTGGGTCTTGACCTCGGCGGGCTCCTCGCTCGGCGCGACGGAGGCGGCCGCCTGCGGCACCTTGCCCGGCGCCGGTTCCTCGGAGGAACAGGCCGAGACGGGCAGGAGCACGGCCGCTCCGGCCAGCCAGATGGTGATCGTCCGGGATAGCCGCACCAGTAACACTCCTCGCCTCAGCCCTGAAAACGGGATGAAGCTTACTGGTTTCCCCAAATCAGGTCATTCAGTTGCCATAGTCGCTGGCGGATTGTCATCAATCTCGAAGAATCGGGGGTATTCGGTGTGGCCGGCCAGGCGGAGGGTCCTGGCGAGCCAGCGGCGCTGCGCCGTACGCGTGACCGCGACCGCGTTGTTGTAGAAGCGGCGGGAGTAGACCACCTTGGCCACGGCGGCGTCGAGCTCTCCGAGCAGGTCACGCCCCCCGGGCGTCTCCGACAGCTTCTCCCTGAACCGCTCCTGGTCCACGGCCGCCCGCAGCGCCCGCGACAGGTCGCTCTCGGCGTGCTCGCGCTCGTCGGGGCCGGCCGTCCTCGCCTCGTGGGCGGCGGCGGCCAGCACCAGGGACGTGGCGGGGTCGAGCAGGCGTGACCCGGCCAGCTCCAGCACCACGGCCCTGCGCCGCATCAGCGCGGCGTCCAGCGACTCCTGAGCCAGCTCCAGCCGGATGTGCAGGCGGTCGAGCCGGCCCGCACGCCAGGAGATGTAGACGGCCACGAGCACCACGACGATGCCCACGATCAGCACGATCATGGTGGATGTCACAGGTCTTCCTCCACACGCCCCGCGCCGCTCGTGGTGACCGTCTCGTAGACGCGCACGACGTCGCGCGCGACCGTGGACCAGTCGTACTTCCTGACCGCGACCAGCGCCTCGGCGGCCAGCTTGGCCCGGCGTTCCGGAGCGTCGAGCAGCGCGCCCGCCTCGCGCGCCAGCGCGTCGGGGTCGCCGTTGGAGAACAGCGCGCCCGCCTGCCCGTCGCCGAGCACCCTGCGGAAGGCGGGGATGTCGCTGGCCAGCACCGTGGCCCCGGACGCCATGGCCTCGGCCAGCACGATGCCGAAGCTCTCGCCGCGCGTGTTGGGCGCGCAGAACACATCGACCGAGTGGTAGGCGCGGATCTTGTCGGCCTCGCTCACCATGCCGAGCACGGTCACCCTGTCGTGGAAGCGCTTGGGCACCCGCTCGTAGACGTCCTTCTCGTCGCCGGGGCCGGCGACGAGCAGCTTCACGTCCGCCCGCTCGGCCGCCAGCTTCGAGAACGCGTCGAGCAGGATGGGCAGCCCCTTGCGCTCTTCGTCCATCCGGCCGAGGAAGCCGAGCGTGGCGCCGTCGGGCCCCCAGCCGCCGAGCGGCTCAACCTCGGTGTAGCGGGAGACGGTCACGCCGTTGGGGATCAGCACGGTGTCGCCGCCGAACTGCTCCACCAGGCTCTTACGGGCCGCGTCGGAGACCGCGATGCGCCCGCTGAGCTTCTCCAGCGCGCTCTGCAGCACCGGCTCGGCCACCGCGATCGCCCGCGAGCGCACCCACGAGGCGTGGAACGTCGCCACGATCGGGCCCTTGGCGGCCCAGCAGGCCAGGATGCCCAGGCTCGGGATCAGCGGCTCGTGGATGTGCAGCACGTCGAACTCGCCCGTGCGCACCCACCGCCGCACCCGCGCGGCCGACAGGAAGCCGAACGACATCCTGGCCACCGACCCGTTGTACGGCACGGGGATGGCGCGGCCCGCGCCCGTCACGTAGGGGGGCAGCTCGTCGTCGTCGGCCGCCGGCGCGATCACCGACACCTCGTGGTCCTGCGCCATGAGCGCCTGGGCCAGATCGTCGATGTGCTGCTTGACCCCGCCCGGCATGTCCCACGAGTAGGGGCAGACGATGCCGACCTTCATGACCGCAGGTCCTCCAGCCAGAGCCGCTGCAGCATGTGCCAGTCCTCCGGGTGCTCGGCGATCCCTTTCTCGAACACCTCGGCCATGCGCTGCGCCACCGCGGCGACCTTCTCCTGCCGGGTGCCCTCCTCCGGGACCGGGATCTCCTCGTGGATGTGGATGCCCCAGTCGTCGCCCACGAAGTAGACGGTCGCGGGCAGCAGCGCGGCCCCGGTCTGCACGGCCAGCAGCGGCGGCCCCGCGGGCACCTTGGTGGTCGCGCCGAAGAAGCGCACCTCGACGCCGCTCTTGGTCAGGTCGCGCTCGGCGGGCAGGCACACGACTCCGCCCTTGCGCACCCGCGAGGCCAGGGTGCCGAAGTTGTGCCCGTCGCCTCCGGTGAGCGGCAGCACCTCCATGCCGAGCCCTTCGCGGAAGGCGACGTAGCGGCGGAACAACGACTCCGGCCTGAGCCGCTCGGCCACGGTGGTGAACGGATGCCCCACGCCCACCAGCCACGCGCCCGCCTGGTCCCAGTTGCCCATGTGGGGCAGGGCCAGCACCACGCCCCGCCCGCCCGCCACGGTGTCGTGCACGTGCTCGGCGCCGATGACATGGGTGCGGCGAACGACCTCCTCGGTGCGCATCGACGGCAGCCGGAAGACCTCGTGGAAGTAGCGGAAGTAGGAGCGCATGCCGGCCCTGGTGAGCTCGCTCAGCTCACGGCTGCCCACCTCGAGGCCGGTCACCCTGGCCAGGTTGGACTCCAGCCGGCGGACGGACTTGCCGCGCCTGCGCCAGACGCGGTCGGCCAGGAAGCGGAAGACCGCCGCCGTCGGCCCCTCGGGCAGCAGCGGAACGAGCTTCCAGCCGGCCGCGAAGCCCGCGGCCACGATGCGATCGCTGACGGACGTCTTCTCGCTCATCTCTCCCTCGTCTGATGGTAGACCGCCACCACACGCTGCCCCACGGTGATCAGGCTGGCCACCGCGAGCAGCCACATGCCCGCCGGCAGGACGTACGGCACGCCGAGGCCCGAGAGGAAGGCCGCGACCAGCGCCACGACCAGCCGCTCCGGACGTTCGGCCAGCCCCACGTCGGCCGTGAGCCCGAGCCCTTCGGCCCTGGCCTTGGCGTAGGAGACCACGGCTCCCGCGATCAGGCACGCCAACGTCACCGCGGCCATCAGCGTGTCGCCTCCGGCGACGAAATACAAGATCAGGCCGCCGAAGATGGCGGCGTCGGCGACCCGGTCGAGCGTCGAGTCGAGGAAGGCCCCCCAGGTGCTGCCGCCCTTGCCGCCGAGCCTGGCCACCACGCCGTCGAGAAGGTCGAACAGCACGAAGACGGTGATGACGAAGGCGCCCACGGTCAGGAGCCCCAGGGGAAAGAAGAGCAGAGCGGACACGACGGTGCCGAGGGTGCCGATCGCCGTGACGGCGTCGGGGCCGATCCCGCGGCCGACGAGAGCCCTGCCCAGCGGGGTGAGTATCCGGGTCATGGCCGGGCGCAGGAGTTTGAGCATCGCCGTCCGATCGTAGGCCATCGCGGACCTGACAACTTTCTTTGCCCTGCCCCTCTTGTGATATCCGCCACAGGGGTATTTGGTGAACACACCGCGTCCATGCGGTTTCTGTCACCTTCCGCGCGGGCGCGGCGTTGGGAAACATCCGACGACGCGGGAGGCGATGTGGCGGAAAGACACTCAGGCGGCGCCGTGGGAGCCGCGGGCAGGGCACCCGCGGCCGACCGGGCGGATGCGATACGCAATGTCGTGCTGGTCGGCCACTCGGGAGCGGGTAAGACGACCCTCGTCGAGCAGTTGCTGGCCGCCACGGGCACCGTCCAGCGCCCGGGTCGCGTGGAGGACGGCAACACGGTCAGCGACTTCGACGAGGTCGAGGTCCGGCAGCAGCGCTCCGTCAACCTCGCGTCGGCACCGCTCATGTTCAACGGAATCAAGATCAACCTTCTCGACACGCCCGGTTACGCCGACTTCGTGGGCGATCTGCGCGCGGGGCTGCGCGCGGCCGACGCCGCGCTGTTCGTGGTGTCGGCCTCCGAGGGGATCGACGGCCTCACCCAGATCCTCTGGGAGGAGTGCTCCAAGGTCGGCATGCCGCGCGCGGTCGTGATCACCAAGATCGACCACCAGCGGGCCGATTTCGACGAGGTGCTCACCACCTGCCAGGACGTGTTCGGCGACGGCGTCGCGCCCCTCTATCTCCCGGTGATCACCAACGGCCACGTCAACGGCCTGATCGGGCTGCTGTCGCAGAAGTTCTTCAACTACGCCACCGGCACGCGCACGGAGAACGACCCTGGAGCCGAGTACGCGTCCCAGATCGAGGACCACCGCGGCGTCCTGATCGAGGGGATCATCCAGGAGAGCGAGGACGAGTCGCTCATGGAGCGATACCTCGAAGGCGAGCCCATCGACACCAAGGTCCTCATCGACGACCTGGAGAAGGCGGTCGCGCGCGGCAGTTTCTACCCGGTGCTCTGCAGCGGGCTCGGCGTCGGTGCGACGGAGGTGCTCGAGCTCATCACGCAGGGCTTCCCGTCCCCTCTCGAACATCCCATGCCGGAGATCACCGATCTGTCCGGCAAGCCGGTCAAGGACATCACCTGCGACCCGGACGGCCCGCTCGTGGCCGAGGTCGTCAAGACCACGAGCGACCCGTACGTGGGCCGCATCAGCCTCGTACGCGTCTTCTCCGGCACGCTGCGCCCCGACATGACCGTGCACGTGTCCGGGCACGGCCTGGCCGAGCGCGGCCACGAGGACCACGACGTCGACGAGCGCATCGGCACCCTGACCTGCCCGCTGGGCAAGCAGCAGCGCGGCGCGGCCAAGGGCCTCGCCGGCGACATCGTGGCCGTGGCCAAGCTGTCACGCGCCGAGACCGGCGACACGCTCTCGGACGTCGACCGGCCGCTGCTGATGACGGCCTGGCAGATGCCCGACCCGCTGCTCCCCGTGGCCATCACGGCCAAATCGAAGGCCGACGAGGACAAACTGTCACAGGCCCTCGGCAGGCTGGTGGCCGAGGACCCGACGCTGCGCCTGGAGAACAACGCCGAGACCAGGCAGCTCGTCCTGTGGTGCATGGGCGAGGCGCACACCGACGTGCTGCTCGACCGCCTGTCCAAACGGCACGGCGTCGAGGTCGAGCGGGTGGACCTGCGGGTGCCGCTGCGCGAGACGTTCGGCGGCAAGTGCCAGGCGATGGGCCGCAACGTCAAGCAGACCGGCGGCCACGGCCAGTACGCCATCTGCCACCTGGAGGTCGAGCCGCTGCCGTCAGGAGGCGGCTTCGAGTTCGTCGACAAGATCGTGGGCGGCGTGGTGCCGCGCCAGTTCATCCCGTCGGTGGAGAAGGGCGTGCGGGCCCAGATGGAGCGGGGCGTCGTCGCCGGCTACCCGATGGTGGACGTCCGGGTCACCCTGTACGACGGCAAGGCCCACTCCGTCGACTCCTCCGACATGGCCTTCCAGATCGCGGGCCAGCTCGCGCTCAAAGAGGCCGCGTCGAAGGTGCCCACGCTGCTGCTGGAGCCGGTGGACGAGATCTCGGTGCTGGTGGCCGACGACTATGTGGGCTCGGTGATGTCCGACCTGTCGTCGCGGCGCGGGCGGGTGCTCGGCACCGAGCCCGTGGGCACGGGCCGCACTCTGGTGAAGGCGGAGGTGCCGGAGCTGGAGATAACGCGGTACGCCATCGACCTGAGATCCATGTCACACGGCACGGGCAGCTTCCAGCGCACGTTCTTGCGCTACGAGCCGCTGCCGTCCAACCTCGCGAGCAAGGTGGCGGCAACCGGCTGAGGGGCCGGCGGGCCGGGCCGGGAGGGGATTCGTCCCTCCCGGCCCGGCCCTACCCTTTAATCACAGAAGCATCACGAGTACATTTCTTTTTTTGGTCCCGAGCATGTGAGGGCAACTGCCACACTGGGTGGCACTATGCGAACTGGACGCCCACTCCTAGCCGCTGCCGCGCTCGCCGTCGCCACCACGGCCGCCGCCTACGTGTTCGGCCCCGGAGCCGGAGAGAGCCCCGCAGCGAGCCAGAAGAAGACGGCCATGGCCGCCCCCGCCGCGGCGTGCAAGGCCGACGCCCGCTTTCCCAAGCGCGAGCTGCGCGGGGTGTGGATCGCCACGACCCAGAACATCGACTGGCCGTCCAAGACCGGGCTGAGCCCCGCCAAGCAGCGGGCCGAATACCTGAAGATCCTGGACAGCGCCGCCCAGCGCCACCTCAACGCCGTCTTCGTCCAGGTCAGGCCCGCCTCCGACGCGCTCTACAAGTCGTCGCTCGAGCCGTGGTCGCAATATCTCACGGGCACGGCGGGCAAGGACCCCGGGTGGGACCCGCTGCCGTTCCTCATCGACGAGGCACACCAACGCGGCATGGAGTTCCACGCCTGGTTCAACCCCTACCGCGCCTCCTACGGCGACAGCACCGCCAAGCTGCCCGCCGGCCACCCCGCGCGCAAGCACCCGGGCTGGACCGTGAAATACGGCGGCCGCCTCTACTACAACCCCGGCCTGCCCGCCGTGCGCCACCACGTGACCAAGGTCATCACCGACGTGGTCGGCCGCTACGACGTCGATGGGGTGCACTTCGACGACTACTTCTACCCCTACCCGGTGGCGGGCGCGAAGTTCGACGACGGCGCGGCCTTCAAGAAGCACGGCAAGGGAAAAAAGCTCGCCGATTGGCGGCGCGACAACGTCAACACCCTGGTCGCCGAGGTCGACAAGGCCGTCCACGACGCGAAGAACCACGTGAAGTTCGGCATCAGCCCGTTCGGCATCTGGCGGAACACGTCCAACGACCCGAGCGGCTCCAAGACGTCGGGCATGTCTGCGTACGACTCGATCTACGCCGACGCGCGCGCCTGGATCAAGTCCGGCACGGTCGACTACGTGCTGCCGCAGCTCTACTGGCCCCGCGGGCACCGGCTGGCCGACTACAACACGCTCGCGCGCTGGTGGGCCCGCGAGGTCAAGGGCACCGACGTGCAGCTCTACATCGGTCACGGCCTCTACCGCGTCGGCGCCGCCGACGACAAGGCCTGGAGGAAGCCGGGCGAGCTGGCCGCGCAGGTGGGCGTCAACCGCAAGCTCAAGCAGGTCGACGGGTCGGTCTACTTCAGCGCCAAGCAGGTGCTGAGCGACCCGCTGGGCTCGGTCGACCGCCTGGCCAAGTCCCGCTACGGACGGCCGGCGCTGCCGCCCCTGATGAAGGAGCGCGGCGGCCAGGCTCCCGCGCCGCCCGCCGGCGCCCAGGCCTCCGACGGCACGCTGTCGTGGGCGCCTTCCGAGGGCGCCCGCGCGTACGCCGTCTACCGGGTGCCGAAGTCGGGCAAGGACTGCCGCACCACCGACGCCCGCGACCTCGTCGCCGTCGTCTCGCAACCGTCGTACGCGGCGAAGGAGGGCACCTACCTGGTCACTTCGCTCGACCGGCTCTACCACGAGAGCGAGGCCGTCAAGGTGAAGTCCGGCTGACGCCCGTACGCATCACCTGAGGACCCGCCGCGCGGCATCGCGGCGGGTCCTCGCGCATGACGTGGGAGTTCGCGCCCGAACGGGGAAGGAGAGCGTCAGACCCGGTGGTGGGAGGGCCGGGCGCGGGATGAGGAAAAGGGGCCGCAACGGGCCGCGCGGGCGGCCGGGATCGCACCGAGCACACCCGCCGCGTGAGAGGGTAGTCGGGTCCGGTGGCGCCGGAACGTGAGCTGATCGCCCCGTGCCACGGAACATCGATCACGGGAGGTTCTCGGGTGAGGCGCGCGCTAGTGGTGCTGGCCGTGCTGGCCGTTCAGGTGCTGGCCGGGCTGGGGCTGTTCACCGGGGCGGCGCGGGCCGACGACGGCACCGGCCGGGTGGCCCTCATCGGTGTGTCCGGCCTGCACTGGAACGACCTCACCCAGGCCGACACCCCCAACCTGTGGGAGCTGGCCAGGGCGAGCGCGATCGGCTCCATGTCGATCCGCACGGTCGGCACCGTGACCTGCCCCTACGACGCGTGGCTCACCGTGTCGGCGGGCACCAGGTCGGCCGTCGGCTACCGCTGCGGCGCACCTCCCACGCCCGAGCCGCAGGGCGCGGGCGCCGTCATCCCCCACTACCGCTACCTCATCGACGTGGCCGGCCAGCGCAACGCTGGCGTCCTCGGCGAGTCGCTGAAGGCCGCCGGCCAGTGCTCGATCGCCATCGGCCCCGGCGCCGCCCTGGGGCTGGCCGACCGGCAGGGCGCGGTGCGGCACTACCACTCCTCACCACTCCAGGTGAAGACCGCCGACCTGGAGAAGTGCCGGATGATCGCCATGGACGTGGACGACCTCGTCCTCCCCTACCTCACGAGCGGTCAGTTGCCCCGGGTGCCCGACCAGCTCAGCGCCACCGAGCGCCGCGACGCGCTGCGCCTGGCCGACGCCAAGGCGGGCGCGCTGCTGTCGGTCCTGCCCGCGGACACCACGGTGGTGCTCGCGGGGCTGTCCGACCACGGCTCCGTGCCGCACCTGCGGGTGACCGCGCTGCGCGAGCCCGGCGCGGCGGGCCACCTGCTCGGCGCGACCTCCACGCGCCGCGAAGACCTCTCCATCACGCCCGACCTGACCGCCACCGTGCTGACCAAGCTGGGCGTGCCGGTGCCGGCCACGGTCGTGGGCGGTCCGCTGCAGGTCGGCGACCAGGGTGCGACGGTCGACCGGCTGCGTGACGCCGACGCCGACGCGCAGGCCGTCCGCTCGGTGAAGGGCGCCTATTTCACGGTCATGGCGGTCCTGCAGGTGCTGTTCTACCTGATCGCGTTCCTGCTGCTACGCCGCCGCAAGGGCCTCGTCCCCGTACGCGTCGCGGGCGCCGCCCTGGCCGCCGTGCCCGCCGCCAGCTTCCTGGTCAACCTGCTGCCGTGGTCGAGTGTGCCGCAGATGGTCGCCGGGGTGCTCGCGTGGACGGCGGCCATCACCGCGCTGGCGTTCGCGGGGCCGTGGCGGCGCGCGCCCCTCGGCCCGCTCGCGGTCGTGGCCGGCGCCACGGCACTGACGCTCGTCGGCGACCTGCTGACCGGCACGACCCTGCAGGTCAACAGCGTCATGGGCTACAGCGCCGACGTCGGCGCCCGCTACTACGGGCTCGGCAACATCCCGTTCGCGCTGCTGGCGACCGGCACGCTGCTGACCGCCACGGTCATCGCGCACCGCTGGCCGGGCAGGGCGGGCGTGGCCGCGATCGTGGTGCTCGGCACGTTCGCGATGGTGCTCGGCGGGTCGGGCATGGGCAGCGACTTCGGCGGCGTGATCGCCTTCGTGCCGGGCATCGCGGTGACCGCCCTCGTGCTGGCGGGCAAGCGCGTCTCGCTGGTGAAGCTGGCCGTGTTCTGCGTGGCGGGCGGGGTGATCGTGATGACGTTCGCCTGGCTCAACTACCTGCGGCCGCCGGACCAGCAGACGCATCTGGGCAGGTTCGTCGGCCAGGTGCTGACCGGCGAGGCGTTCGACGTCATCTTCCGCAAGCTGCAGGCCATGCTGGCCACCCTGCTCAGCCCCAACCTCATGCCGATCGTGATCGCGGCCGTCGCCTTCCTCGTCTACGCGATCCTGCGGCCCGAGCAGGCCTCGGCCGGCGTGGTGCCGGCCGCGTTCGAGCACTCCCCCGCCCTGCGCGCCGGGCTGATCGGCACGCTCGTCAGCGGCGTGCTCGGCATGCTCGTCAACGACTCCGGTGCGGCCGTGCTGTCCATGGCGCTCGCGCTGGCCGTGCCTCTGCTGCTGGCCACCGGCATCGGCGTGCTACGCGCGCCCGCGTCCGCCGGAGGCGCTCTGGGAGAGCTGGCGAGCGTGCGAAGGTGAGCCGTGGGCCCGGGACGGGTCAGTCCCAGGCGTCGGCGAGCAACTGCCTGGTGTCGCGCAACAACTGCGGGAGGACCTTGGTCTGGCCGACGACCGGCATGAAGTTCGTGTCGCCGCCCCACCTGGGCACCACGTGCTGGTGCAGGTGCGCGGCGATGCCGGCGCCGGCGACCTGGCCGAGGTTCATGCCGACGTTGAAGCCCTGAGCGCCGCTGGCCGTGCGCAGCGCCCCCAGCGACTTCTGGGTGAACTGACCCAGCTCCACCAGCTCGGCGGGCTGCAGCTCCGCGTAGTCGGCCACGTGACGGTAGGGCACCACCATCAGGTGCCCCGAGTTGTACGGATAGAGGTTGAGCACCGCGTAGACGGTGTCGCCCCTGGCGACGATCAGGCCCTCCTCGTCGCTCATCTTGGGGATCGCGTCGAACGGGCACCCGTCGCCGGGGCCGGTGCCCGTCGGTTTGTTCTCGCCCTTGATGTAGGCCATGCGATGCGGGGTCCACAGACGCTCGAAGTGGTCCGGATCCCCTGCCCCTGCCTGATCGTGCATACCTAGCAGCATAGGACTACGGGCAATCACGGTGCTCCTCCGGTACGGACCCGAGCACCGCCTGCGCGCGGGCCCGAGGGCGGGCACTCTCCCCGCGCGAGCCGCCGGAAGGCCTGCCAGGATGTCACCCATGACCTCTCAGCTCGAACCCATGCCCCAAGACTGGCAGCGGGCCCTCGCCATCGTGGCCCACCCCGACGACCTGGAGTACGGCTGCGCGTCGGCCGTGGCGACCTGGACCGACGCGGGCCGCGAAGTCTCCTACGTGCTCGCCACGAAGGGCGAGGCGGGCATCGACACGCTCGAACCCGCCAAGTCCGCCGCCGTGCGCGAGCGTGAGCAGCGGGCCAGCGCGGCCGTCGTCGGGGTGACGAGCGTGGAGTTCCTCGGCCACGCCGACGGGGTGATCGAGTACGGCACCGCCCTCAGAAAGGATCTGGCCTCCGCCATCCGCAGGCACCGTCCGGAGCTCGTGGTCACGCTGAACCCGGACGAGACCTGGAACGGCACGTACTGGAACACGCCCGATCATCGTGCGGTGGGCCGGGCCGTGCTCGACGCGGCCGGTGACGCCGGAAATCGGTGGATTTTTCCCGACACGGAGGCGGAGCCGTGGGACGGCGTGCGCTGGGTCGCCGTGGCCGGATCCGCCTCCCCCACCCACGCCGTGGACGTCACGTCCGGCTTGGAACGCGGCGTGCGCTCGCTCATGGAGCACCGCGCCTACATCGAGGCCCTCACCACCGAAGACCCGGAAGCCTACGCCCGCAACCTGATCGAGGGCTTCGCCACGGAGACGGCCGAACGCTTCGGCGGCCGCCCCGCCGTCTCCTTCCGCCTCTTCCTCCGCTGACTCCCCCGGCCCGCCGGCCCCGCCCGCTCGACCCGTGGCTCGGCCAGCGGGGCACAGCCAGCAGGACGCGGCCAGCAGGGCACGGCGGGGAACAGTGGTGAGGCGGCGCCGGGGTGCGGCGGGCGCCTCACCGCGCGTGCGGGGTCAGACCTGGACCCGGCGCTCCACGGCGTTGACGATCTCGGCGATCGCCTCGTCGATGGGGACGCCGTTCTTCTGCTCGCCGCTGCGGTAGCGGAACGACACCGCGCCGTTGGCGATGTCGTCCTCACCGGCCAGCAGCATGAAGGGGACCTTGGCCTTCTGCGCGTTGCGGATCTTCTTCTGCATGCGGTCGTCGGACCCGTCGACCTCGACCCTGATGCCCCGCTCCTTCAGCCGCTTGGCGACGTCCTGGAGGTAGGGCACGTGGGCGTCGGCGATCGGGATGCCAGTCACCTGGACCGGGGCCAGCCAGGGCGGGAACGCGCCGGCGTAGTGCTCGGTGAGGACGCCGAGGAAACGTTCGATCGAGCCGAACAGCGCCCGGTGGATCATGACGGGCGTCTGGCGGCTGCCGTCGGCGGCCTGGTATTCGAGCTCGAAGCGCTTGGGCTGGTTGAGGTCGAGCTGGATGGTGGACAGCTGCCAGGTGCGGCCGATCGCGTCCTTGGCCTGCACCGAGATCTTCGGGCCGTAGAAGGCCGCGCCGCCCGGGTCGTCGACCAGTTCGAGGCCCGACTCCTCGGCCGTCTGGCGCAGCGCCTCGGTCGCCTCGTCCCAGTCGGCGGGGTCGCCGATGAACTTGTCGGAGTCGTCGCGGGTGGACAGCTCCAGGTGGAACTCCGAGAGGCCGAAGTCGCGCAGCACGCTGAGCACGAAGGTGAGCAGGCTCTTGATCTCGCCGGCCATCTGCTCGCGGGTGCAGTAGATGTGGGAGTCGTCCTGCGTCATGCCGCGCACCCGGGTCAGGCCGTGGACCACGCCCGACTTCTCGTAGCGGTAGACCGAGCCGAACTCGCACAACCGCAGCGGCAGCTCGCGATAGGAGCGCCCGCGCGCCCGGAAGATCAGGTTGTGCATCGGGCAGTTCATCGGCTTGACGCGGTAGTCGATGCCCTCCAGCTCGAAGGGCGGGAACATGTCCTCGGCATACCACGGCAGGTGACCGGAGGTCTCGAACAGCGTCGACTTGGTGATGTGCGGGGTGTTGACGAACTCGTAGCCCGCCTCGCCCTGCCGCCGGCGCATGTAGTCTTCCATCTCCTTGCGGATGATCCCGCCCTTGGGATGGAAGACCGGCAGACCGCTGCCCAGCTCGGGCGGGAAGCTGAACAGGTCGAGCTCGGCGCCGAGCCTGCGGTGGTCGCGTTTCTCCGCCTCCGCCAGCAGCTTGAGGTAGTCGTCCTGCTTGTCGCGCGACTCCCACGCGGTGCCGTAGATGCGCTGGAGCTGCGGGTTCTTCTCGCTGCCCCGCCAGTAGGCGCCGCCGGAGCGCATGAGCTTGAACGCGGGGATCGACCGGGTGGACGGCACGTGGGGGCCGCGGCACAGGTCTTTCCACGCAGGCTCGCCGGTCTTGGGGTCGAGGTTGTCGTAGATGGTGAGCTGCCCCGCGCCCACCTCGACCGACTCTTCGTCCTCGGCCCCGCCCTTGAGCCCGATCAGCTCCAGTTTGTACGGCTCGCCCGCCAGCTCCTCGCGCGCCTCGTCGTCGGAGACGGCCCGGCGGGAGAACAGCTGCCCCTGCTTGACGATCTCGCGCATGCGCTTCTCGATGCGCTTGAGATCGTCGGGGTGGAACGCCTGCTCGACGTCGAAGTCGTAGTAGAAGCCGTTGTCGACGGGCGGGCCGATGCCCAGCTTGGCCTCGGGGAAGAGCTCCTGCACGGCCTGCGCCATGACGTGGGCGGTGGAGTGGCGGACGATCGCCCGGCCCTCCTCGCTGGAGACCTCGATCGGCTCGACCGCGTCGCCCTGCTCCAGCGGGTGGGCCAGGTCGCGCGCCTCCCCGTTGACCCTGGCCGCGATGACCGTGCGGCCGTCGGCCTCGAGGGCCTGCCCGGCCGTCGTGCCGGCCGCGACCACACGCTCGGCTCCGGCGAGGGTGATGCGTAGCTCGGCTGACACGGTGACTCCTCAGGGATCGCGCTCGATGCCCGGCACCGAGGCTGCTTCGATGGTGAACACCGATGCTATCGCGGGCGACAGGCGTCCCCGGCCACCGCGCCCGCGCCCTGGACGATCTTCCGGGCGGAGCCGGCGGGTCAGTGCCGCTGGCGCGGGCGATACCCCAGTTTCGTCAGCTCCCTGCGGGTGCCGTGGAAGATGTTGCGGTCGATCGGGCTGTTGGCGTACTGGTGGATGGTCCAGTCGCGCCAGGGACGCGGCACGTCCGGCCGGCCGCGCGGCTTCGCCGGGCTCGCGATCCACAACGGATATTCGGCCAGGCCCGCGCAGTGTCCTCCATGGGCGAAGGCGTGGAAGGTGTAGATGAACGGCCGCAGGCCGCCGTGCCGCTCGACGTGGTGGCACCAGCGGCGCGCGAAGCGGGCGACCCGCTCGGGGCGCGCGCCGTCGTTGGTTTCCAGGTCGAGGGCGACCAGGTCGCCGCGGCGCAGCCCGCCCGCCTGCCCGATGGTGCGCAGGAAGTGCCGCGCCTGCTCGATGGGGTCGCCCTTGGGCCGGGCGAAGTGGTACGCGCCGCAGACGATCCAGCTCTCCCGCATGCCGTTCCAGTTGCGCGCGAACCACTTGTCGACGTAGTCACCACCCTCGGTGGCCTTGGCGAAGGCGAAGGACACGCCGGTCTCGGCGTGGTCGGCCCAGTCGACGGTGCCCTGCCAGTTCGACACATCTATGCCCAGGAGCAAGCGCTTCACCTTGTCGGAGTTTATTGAGATGTCTCCTGATCAGCCCTTCGCCGCGCCGATCAGCAGGCTCAGGGTACGTTCCCTGCCGGAGTACGCGGAGCCCACGAAATCGGTCACCCCGGCCTGCCTGAGCTCGTCGAGCTTGGCCAGCACCGTGTCCTCGTCGCCGACGACCGCCACCTCGCCCGGGGTGGCCGCGCCCTCCCTGTCGAGCATCGCACGGTAGGACGGGAGGCGTCCGTACGTCTCGAAGATCTCGTTGGCGCGCGCGACCGCGGCGGCGGGGTCGTCGGTCACGCAGACGGGCAGCGCGCACACGATCCTGGGCGGCTCGCGGCCCGCCTCGGCTGCGGCCGCCTTGATGGTGGGCGCGATGTGCTCGGCGATCGTCTTGGGGCCGGTCATCCAGAGCACGGTGCCGTCGGCCACGGTGCCGGCGAGCCTGAGCATCCGCGGGCCGAGCGCGGCGACCAGCACGGGGAATCCGGCGCCCGGAGTGCCGAGCCGGATGTCGGCCTTGAGCGTCTCGCCCTCGTACCTGACCTGCTCTCCTCTGCTCGCCGGGATGAGGATGTCGAGGTATTCCTTCATGTGGCGGCCGGGCCGGTCGAAGCTGTAGCCGTACATGTCCTCGATGACGACCTTGTGCGACAGGCCGATGCCGAGGGCGAGGCGCCCGCCGAGCGCGGCGTTGACGGTCATGGCCTGCTGGGCGAGCGCGGCCGGGTGGCGCGGATAGGTCGGCACGACGGCGGTGCCGAGCTCGATGACGGGAACCTGGCCGCCGGCGGCGCCCAGGGCGGTGAGGGCGTCGAGGCCGAAGATGTTGGACAACCAGGCCGAGGTGAAGCCGTCCCGCGCCGCCCCGGCAATCTGGTCGCGGAGGTCGCCGATGGGGTCGTCCACGTTTCGCTCGGACAGGAAGAAGCCGTATCGCATAAGGACAGAACTCCGTTCTGGTGACTGACGCGAATGTATCTCCCCATCGCGGCGGGGGTCATCCGCCGGGCCGGACGAGATTTGTAAAGTGGCGAACATGACGCACGAACGCGCGGGAAAGCCCGCTCGACCAGCCGACCTCGTCGACGTCGCCCGGCTGGTGACGTCCTACTACGCGCTCCGTCCCGACCCTGACGAGGTGGAGCAGCGGGTGGCGTTCGGCACCTCGGGGCACCGGGGTTCGGCGTTCGACACGGCGTTCAACGAGGACCACATCCTCGCCACGAGCCAGGCCATCTGCGAATATCGGCGCGCGCAGGGCACGGACGGGCCGTTGTTCCTCGGCATCGACACGCACGCGCTGTCGGAGCCCGCGCGGGTGTCGGCGCTGGAGGTGCTGGCGGCCAACGACGTCACGGTCCTGATCGACGCCCGCGACGGCTACACGCCGACCCCCGCCGTGTCCCACGCCGTCCTGCGGCACAACCGGGGTCGCACGTCGGGGCTCGCCGACGGCGTGGTGATCACGCCGTCGCACAACCCGCCGGGCGACGGCGGCTTCAAGTACAACCCGCCGCACGGCGGTCCCGCGGGCACCGACGCCACCACGTGGATCCAGGACCGCGCCAACCGGCTGCTGGCCGCGGGGATGGAGGGCGTGTCGCGGATCCCCTACTCCAGGGCGCTGGGCCTGGCGGGGCGTTATGACTTCCTCGGGACGTACGTCGACGACCTGCCGTCCGTGCTCGACCTGGACGCGATCAGGGCGGCCGGGGTGCGGGCCGGGGCCGACCCGCTGGGCGGGGCGAGCGTGGCCTACTGGGGGGAGATCGCCGAACGGCACCGCCTCGACCTGACGGTCGTCAACCCGCTGGTCGATCCGACGTGGCGGTTCATGACGCTCGACTGGGACGGCAAGATCCGGATGGACTGCTCGTCGCCGTACGCGATGGCGTCGCTGATCGCCAATCGCGTAGAATACGACATATCCACCGGCAACGACGCCGACGCGGACCGGCACGGCATCGTCACACCCGACGGCCTCATGAACCCCAACCACTACCTCGCCGTCGCCATCTCCTACCTCTACGCACACCGCGACGGCTGGCCGGCCAACGCCGGAATCGGCAAGACCATGGTCAGCAGCGGCGTCATCGACCGCGTCGCGCAGTCGCTGGGGCGGCGGCTCTACGAGGTCCCGGTGGGCTTCAAGTGGTTCGTGCCCGGGCTGCTCGACGGGTCGCTGGGATTCGGCGGCGAGGAGAGCGCGGGGGCGTCGTTCCTGCGGCGCGACGGATCCGTCTGGTGCACCGACAAGGACGGCGTCATCCTGGCACTGCTGGCCTCCGAGATCCTCGCCGTCACCGGCCGGTCGCCGAGCGACCACTACAGGGAGCTGGTCGAGCGGTTCGGCGAGCCCGCGTACGCCCGCGTGGACGCTCCCGCGACGCGCGAGGAGAAGGCCGTGCTCGGGAAACTCTCCGCCGAGCAGGTGACGGCCTCGTCGCTGGCGGGCGAGCCGATCACGGCGGTGCAGACGTCGGCGCCCGGCAACGGCGCGGCGCTCGGCGGGGTGAAGGTGGCGACCGAGAGCGCCTGGTTCGCGGCCCGCCCCTCCGGGACCGAGGACGTCTACAAGATCTACGCCGAGTCCTTCCGCGGGCCTGACCATCTGGCCAAGGTCCAGGAGGAGGCCCGCTCCCTGGTCTCGTCGGCCCTCGGCTGAGCCCGCGGGCGGCCAGGCCGCCGGGCGTGGCCCGGCCTGGCGCCCGCGGGATCCAGCGCGGCCCGTGAGAGCCCCATCAGTAGGTCAGGTGCCGGCCGCCGTCGCCGACGAGGACCTCGCCGGTGACCAGGTCCGACTCCAGCAGCGCGACGATCATCTGGGCGACGTCCTCCGGACGCGCCGTGCGTTTCAGCGGCGCCTTCGCCTCCTCCCGCGCGGCCATCTCGGAGAACACCTGCTCCCCCATCCTGCCGATGTGCCAGCGGGTCGCCACGATGCCGGGCGCGACGGCGTTCACCCGGACCTCGGGGCCGAGCGCGACCGCCAGGTCACGGGTGAGCTGGATCAGGGCGGCCTTGCTCACCCCGTACGCGATGGAGGAGCCCGTGGGGAGGAGACCGGCAATGGAGGATACGTTGACGATCGCGCCGCGCGCGGCCCGCAGGTCGGGGGCGAAGGCGCGGGCGCAGTGGAAGGGGCCCATCAGGTTGACGCCCATGATCTCCCGCCACACCTCGCCGGTGAGCCCCTCCAGGTCCGGGAAGGGCACCCAGGTGGTCGTTCCCGCGTTGCACACCAGGACGTCGACCCTGCCGTGGGCGGCGCGTACACGCGCGGCCATGCGCCGCACGGCGGCGTCGTCGGACACGTCGGCGGCCATCGCCTCGGCCTTGCAGCCCAGACCCTCCAGACGGGCGACCGTGGCCTCCGCCTCCGCCGCCGAACGCGAATAATTGACGATCACGGTCGCCGCGCCCTTCCCGGCCAGGTGCTCCGCCACGGCGGCCCCGATGCCGGTGCCGCCGCCGGTGATCACGGCGACGCTGCCGTTGATGTCCATGCCTCTCCTTCACTCCTCGACCAGTCGCCGGCGCAGCGGGTCGAAGGCGGTGATATCCATGTCCTTGCTCTCGCGCGAGGCGTAGAAGGCCGCGAACGAGATCACCGCGGTCCCGATGAGGAACGCCGCGACCAGCCACGGCGCCCCGCCCAGCCGTGCCGCGAGAGCGGCGCCGATCAGCGGCGAGAACCCGGCCACCGCCGCGCCCAGCTCGCGGGAGGCCGCGAACCCGGTGTAGCGCACCCGCGCCCCGAACAGCTCGGCGTAGAACACCGGCTGCACCGCGACCTGCGGGGCGAACCCGAACGCCCCCATGATCATCATCGCCAGCCACACGAGCCAGGGCACGCCGGTGTCGACCATGAGGAAGTACGGGAAGGCGAACACCGCGACGAACACCACGCTGAACAGGTTGAGCGGGCGCCGCCCCACCCGGTCCGACAGATGGCCGTAGACCGGCTGCAGCACGATGACGGTCAGCCCGAAGAAGATCACCCCCAGCAGTGCCGTATGGCTGTCCAGGCCGAGCCGGCTGGTGGCGTACGCGACGCTGAACGTGGCCAGCGTGTAGACCACGGCCGTGTCGCAGATGTGCGCCCCGACGCCGACGAGGAAGTTGCGCGGGTAGCGGGCCACGGCGTCCTTGATCGGCAGCCTGATGATCTCGCGGGTCCGCTCCATCTCGCGGAACACCGGCGACTCGGCCACCCGCAACCGCACGTACAGCGCCACCCCGATCAGCGCGAAGCTCACGAGGAACGGCACCCGCCAGCCCCACGAGAAGATGTCCTGCTGCGGCAGGAGCTGCACGAGCAGGAACGCCGAGGTGCCGAGCACCAGGCCGATCTGCACGCCGGTCTGCGCGTAGGAGGCGTAGTAACCGCGCCTGCCCTGCGGGGCGTGCTCGGCCAGCAGCGTCGCCGCCCCGCCGAACTCCGCGCCCGCTCCCAGCCCCTGGCAGACGCGCAGCAGCGTGAGCAGGATGGGCGCCCACACGCCGATCGACGGGTAGGTGGGCAGCAGGCCGATGAGCCCGGTCGACACGCCCATGATCAGGGTGGTGATGATCAGGGTCGAGCGGCGGCCGATCTTGTCGCCGAGGTGGCCGAACAGGATGCCGCCGAACGGCCGGACCACGAATCCCACGCCGAACGTGGCGAACGCGGCGATCGTGCCCGCCGCCGGATCGGCCTCGGTGAAGAACAGCTGGTTGAAGACGAGCGCGGCGGCGGTGCCGTAGATGAAGAAGTCGTACCACTCCAGTGCGGTGCCCACGAGGGCGCCCGTGACGACGCGCTTCAGTTCGGGTGTTGTGGCGGACATCTGACCTCCAGGGGGGTGTCAGGGCGTGCCGGGCCGCGGTCAGCGGCCCGGCGCAGGCCGCGGAGCCCGCGGAGCCCGCGGAGCCCGCGGAGCCCGCGGAGCCCGCGGCTGCGCGACGCCGAGCCGTGCGGCGAGGACGCCCAGCTCGGCCCAGACGGGCGCGGGCACGGGAATCCCCTCTTTCAGCCGCCTCGCGCGCGCCTCCGCCTCCGGCTCCCCCGGAACGACCACGCCGGGGCCCGAGGCGCGCAGGGCTTCGCAGAACGATTCGACCTGGGCGACGTAGTCGTCCAGGGGGACGAACGCGGAAACGTCCATGGCGGTGATCACCGTGCCGAACGTGCCGTCGTACTCGGGTGAGCAGGCGGTGTCGGTGCCGGTGAGCAGGCCGCCGACCAGCTCGATGAGGACGCTCAGGCCGTACCCCTTGTGGCCGCCGAACGGCAGCAGCGCCCCGCCCCGGTAGAAGTCGGCCGGGTCGGTGGAAGGGCGGCCCTCGGGATCGACGACCACCCCCTCGGGCGCCTTCGAGCCGCCGGCCAGCAGCAGGCCCAGCTTGCCCTCGGCCATGGCAGCCGTCGCCCAGTCCATGACCACGGCCGCACCTCCTGCCCGGGGCACGGCCCAGGCCATGGGGTTGGTGCCGAGCATCCTGCGGCGCCCGCCGTACGGGGCGACCGTCGGGTCGGCGTTGCCGACCACCTGCGCGATGAGGCCCTGGGCGGCCAGCGTCCCGGCGTACTCGCCGAGCCTGCCGACGTGGTTGCACTCCCTGATGGCGACCACGCCGGCGCCGTGCGCGGCGGCGAGCCGCGCCGCCTCGGCGGCGGCCAGCCGGGCGGCGACCTGGCCGAAGCCGCGCCGTCCCGACACGACCGCGGTCGCGCCACGGCGCGAGACGACGGCGGGGCGGGCGTCCGGCACGATCACACCGGCCTCGATCCTGTCAACGTACGGCATGAGCCGGCGTACGCCGTGCGAGCCGTGCCCGGCGAGGTCGGCCTCGACCAGGGAGGCGGAGACCGTCGCCGCCGTGCCGGCGGGGACCCGTGCGGCGGTCAGGAGGTCGCGGGCGAGATCGCGCAGCTGGTCGGCGGTGATGAGACGGGAGGATGCGTTCACGGTGACCTGTCTCGCTTCCGCAGATCCTGCGTTCCGTGTGCGCGCTTATGCCCACTGTGAGCCCGCCCAAACGGATCAAGGGAAAGGGCGTACCAAGCGCTTGGCCGCAGCCCGGACGGACGCCGGACCGGCGCGGCAGAGCCGCGGGAGGGGCTGTCAGCGGGTGAGCTCGGGGGCGGTGGCGGTGCTCATCCCGGTGCGGCCGATGTCCGCGCGGCGGCCGGCGGCGACCCCGTCGCGGTAGCCGGTGCCGCTCGTCCTGGGCACGCTCATCCGGATGTCCGGGTAGCGGGCCGCCACCGCCCGCTCCACCTCGGCCCTCCGGTCGGCCAGCACCACCGCCGTCCCGGTGCCGGCGGACTCGGCCTCGGCGCGGGATTCGGCGCAGGATTCGGCGCGGGATTCGGCGCGGGATTCGGCGCGGGATTCGGCGCGGGATTCGGCGCGGGATTCGGCGCGGGATTCGGCGCGGGATTCGGCTTCGCACAGCAGCCGGTACACCTCGTCGGTGAACCCGAGCAACCACGACCGCCGGTAGGCCCGCGCGGCCGTGACCCCCTCGGGGAGCCGCACGCGCGCCAGCCCCGAGGCCATCTGCAGCAGCAACGAGGTGGCCAGCAGGTCGGCGCGTTCGAGGTCGGCGGCGAAGCCGAACACGTGCACGCGCTGCCCGCCCTCACCCCGCCCGATGAGCAGGGGCCGACACCGCATCGCCTGGGCGACCAGGCTGACGAGGCGGGCCTTCTCCCTGGCCCACGGATGGGGCAGGGAGACGATGCGGTCGCCGGGCGTCTGGCGGGTGCCCGCGGGAGGAAGCGCGTCGATGCCGTGCCTGGCCATGAGCGCCGACGCGGCCGCCATGAACGCCGCCCGCTCGTGCTCGTTGTCGGTGCGTTCGGCCTTGGCCAGGAGTTTCCTGACGCGTTCCAGCGTGCGCTCCCGCAACAGTGCTCCTCCGACGACGCCTCAGGACTTCGTCAGCACCCTCCCGTCGGCCCCTAGGGCGGGGAAGGCGCCTGTGTCGACGATGCCGTGCTGGTGGTAGAGAGCCTCGATGAGGGCGTGTGCCTGCGGCTCCAGCTTCCACAGAGCACGATACTCGCGCGCCGTGGCCAGCGAGATGCCGATCTCCTGCGCGATGTCGACGGTGCGCGGCACGATGCCCTTGGCGATCTGCCGGTCCCAGTAGTCGCGCGCGGCCCGCATCCGTGCGGCCCGCTCGGCCGTGCTGACCACCTGCGGGGTGGCGTCGAGCACCTCGACGTCCTCGTCCTCGTCCTCGACGAGCTCGGCCAGCGCGGGCGGCAGG